>RDYZ01000333.1 GCA_004293855.1 Oscillatoriales cyanobacterium
CGAACTCCCCGCCAGTTACGAAAACCCCTTTGATGCCACAGACCTATAATTACCAACCCGAAACCCAGCGAACCACACCCGCGCGAGTTCGATCGTATCCTGGAGTTTGTTGAAGTTTTGTTCGATCGCACCCGGTCACAGACACGCATCGTCTACACTCGATCGCTCGATTATGATCCGCCTCGATCATTATAATTCGGGCAGACACGGCGATCGCACGATCCGCCGATCGTCCAACCCATCCATAAAAAACACGAAAAAACGCTCCTAAATCCGACGATGACAACCTATTACTACGCCGCTGCTAGCCGCAAATTTTTACTCGAAGAAGAGCCCCTCCAAGAAGTGATCGAAGAACGCATTCGGAACTACAACGAACGCGAAAAAGTCATCGACTTCTGGATGATTGACCAGCCCGCCTTCCTCGAAGCCCCCGAACTCGCCGCCGTCAAAGCCCAATGCCCCCAACCCACCGCCGCGATGGTGTCCACCGATCCCGTCTTCATCACCTGGTTTAAACTCCGGGTCGAACACGTCGTTACCGGCGAATTTGAAGCCCCGAGCGCGACGATCGCCGATCCCCTCGCCTCCCTCGCAGCGACGGCCTAAACCAGGCTGTTCGCTAGAGTTTAGATCCGTTCTAAGTTTGGCTAAAATCTAGCCACCCCCTGAGATATCCTGCGCTTCGCTTGCTGTCCCACTATCGTCGCCATCCCCCAAACCCATGCATCATCCCATTTCGCGCCACCTATCGACCCTGTGCCGCACCCTTGGTTATGCAGCGATCGTCAGTTGGTTAGGGACGGGTGCAGCGATCGCCCAAACGTCAGAGTATGCTCCCTGTCCTGCTCCTGAGCCCGGTGAATACCTACTACTGACGATCGCCAATACCGAAGGCGATCGGGACAGTGCGATCAACTTTGTCAACGACCTCGATAACGGGCTTGCCACTCAGGTCTGCTCCTATCTCGATGACACCGTTGTCCGCATTGCTGGGTTTGAGGCATCGAGCGAAGCCAGCGATCTCGCCCGCAGTTTGACCAACGATCTGGGACTATCCGCCTTTGTCACGCGCCTCCCGGAGGAGGAACCCGTGGCGATCGAGCCCCAGTTTGAGCCACGCCCCTACGGTGAAGCTCTGGATTTGCCCGACGTGCAAGTCGTGGACGCGCGACCCGCTCCCGGTGACGAACCCGCCACCACCCCCGACGAAGCGGGCGACACCACCACCACCGAGACCGAAGACGAGGATTTACCGGTGTTCACCCCGGCGGATATGCCACCACCGCAAGGTGATGATCAGGGTGAGGACACGGCGGATGATGCGGACGCAGCACCCGAGGAAACTCCAGCCGATCGAAACGCCGTTCAAGCACCACCATCGGCCAACAATGCCGATCGCGTTCCCGCGCCGATGGGTGTTCCGATCGCTGAAACGGATACACCCTCCGAGTTTGTGAATGATGGTGTGATTACCCCGCCTTTTAATCCGCAATGGCTGGCGGAGGGGTATGTGGTGTTGGTGGACTATTTCAATGATCCCAATTTGGCCGCAGAGGTGGCCGCCGTGACCGGTCAAGCGGTTGGCCTAGTGTCCTACGGTCAGCGTCCGTTTTTAATGGCCGATTTTAGTAAAAGTGAAACCGAAGCCAATGCCGTTCTGACGGCCTTGAATGAGGCGGGGTTGTGGCCGCTGTTGGTCGATAGTCGCCGTGCGATTTTGCTCACGCCACGGGTACGGCTCGATCGCTAGACCGATCGCCGATCGTGTGTCCTTGGTGGTTGGCAGAACCCAGCGGGCGGTCAGTGTCGCAACTTCTGTTCAACTGTAGGATAAATGTCGATCGCTAAATGCGTTTTTCATGCCTCCCAGTTTAGTGTGTCACCTATAAAGCCGTCCTCGAAGGCTTGCCCTGATCCAAAGTCGCCAAGTCGAAGATGACGGGGTTTCAGACCCAATTTTTTGATGAACGTCCCCCCCGATCCCCACTCGCCCCGCCCCTCCTCCCCCACAGGAGCCCCATCGCCCCCCCATCCACCCTCCGTAACGCAGCCGCCCCGAACCCTGCTCGGTACGGTGATGAAGGTGGCGGAAAAAATTGGCTTTGTGCCGCCGGAGCTGAAAGATACGGTACGTGTGCCGAAGTTGCGGATTACGGAGGGCGATCGCGAACCGTGGGACTTTGACCTGATTGGTGAGCGGTATTTGCTGGGGCGATCGTCTAGTTGCGAAATTAAAGTAAATTCCAGTATTGCCAGTAAGGAACACCTGTCGATTTCGCGTAATAGCCACGATCGGCGATCGCCGTTTGTGATCAAGGATCGAAAGTCCACCAATGGACTCTATCGCGGCAAACAGCGCATCGAGCGCATCGAACTCAAACACGGCGATATCCTCACCCTTGGCCCTGCGGCTCTGGCCGATGGTGTGACGATCGAATTTGTCGATCCACCACCGATCTATGTGCGGATGTTTCAATACGGCCTGTACGGTGTCACCGGTCTATCGGCGTTGCTGGCCCTGTTTATCCTGGTGGAGTGGCAAAAATTCCAGGTGCGACCCCTGCCCCAATCCACGATCGGCCCGGTGGTGATTTACGATCGCAACAACAAGCCCCTGCGCGAGCCCTACAGCACCACCCATATCGAACACAAAACCCTAGCGGAATTTGGCCCCTACCTTCCCAAGGCTGTCGTCTCTTCGGAAGATACGCGCTTTAACTGGCATTTGGGTGTCGATCCTCTGGGCATCGCCCGCGCCATCCTCACCAACCTACGCGGTGGCGGCATTCGTGAAGGGGCAAGCACGATTACCCAGCAGGTCGCCCGCAGCCTCTATCGCGACTATGTGGGTACGGAAGACTCGGCAGGCCGGAAAATCCGCGAGGCGATCGTTGCCTTAAAGCTGGAGATGTTTTACAGCAAGGATCAGATCCTGATGCTGTATCTCAATCGTGTGTTTTTGGGTATTGATCTCTTTGGCTTTGAAGATGCCGCTCAGTTCTATTTTGGTAAAGCGGCCAAAGATCTCGACCTGTCCGAAGCGGCGACCCTCGTCGGCATCCTACCCGCTCCCAATAGCCTCAACCCGATCGACAGCTACAGCGATGCCCTGGAATATCGCAACCGCGTCATTGCCCGAATGCGAGCCAAGGGCTACGTCAACCAGGAAGAAGCCGATCGGGCGCGGCGATCGCGCGTTGAGATCAACCCCCGCGCCAAGCAAATCCTCGAAGAGACCATCGCCCCCTATTTCTACAATCAAATCTTTCTCGAAATCGAAGCCCTGCTCGGATCGCAGTTTGCTCGCGAAGGCAACCTAATTGTCGAAACCGGTCTCGATCCGAACATGCAAATCGCCATGGAGGCCGCCCTCGAACAAACCCTCGCCGCCAATGGCAACGTCTCCCAAGGGGCAATGGTGACGTTGGATTTTCGCAACGGCGAAACCCTGGCAATGGTTGGCGGGTCTGACTACGGCGAAAGCCAATTTAACCGCGTCACCCAGGCACAGCGCCAGCCCGGTTCTACCTTTAAAATTTTTGGCTATGCTGCCGCCCTAGAACAGGGAATTTCCCCCGGTACAACCTACTCCTGTGAGGGGCTCGACTGGCAAGGCCAATTTTTTGAAGGGTGTCAGCGCAGCAGCGGGGCCATCGATATGTACACCGGTTTGGCACAGTCGGAAAATGTGGTGGCATTACGGGTGGCGCAGGAGGCCAGCCTGGGGAAAATCGTCCGCCTCGCCAAGGATCTGGGGATTACCTCCGAACTAGACCCCGTGCCCGGTTTGGTTTTGGGTCAGAGCGAGGTGACGTTATTTGAGATGACCGGAGCCTATGGCGCGATCGCCAATCGTGGCCAGTGGGCGCGTCCTCATTTGATCCGGCGGATTCTGGATAGTGGTGATTGCGTCGATCGCAATGATCCAAAAACGTGCCGGGTGGTCTACGATTTCGCCACCGAATCCGGGGCATTAGCGGAGGTCTTATCCGTGAATACGGCGATGACCCTAACGGATATGTTGCGGGGTGTGGTTGCGGGTGGAACCGGTAGCAGCGCTGCGATCGGTTTGGGGGAAGCGGGCAAAACGGGAACCACCAATGATGGGGTGGATCTGGTCTTTGTCGGCTTTGTCCCCGATCGATCGATCGTGACCGGGGTCTGGCTCGGCAA
>RDYZ01000334.1 GCA_004293855.1 Oscillatoriales cyanobacterium
GAAGATCCAGACGGCACGGTTGTCGATTATCGCATCACGAAAATTCCCACCTCGGGAACATTATTCCTAGACGGTCGTGCGCTGGTGGTCGGCAACGAAATTCCAGCGAATCGAATTGGTGATTTGGTCTTCGTTGCACCAGCGGGCTTCACCGGAACGACAACATTTGAATTCGCCGCGATCGACGATCGCGACGTGATCGACCCAACTCCGGCGGTGATTACGATCGGAGCGATCGATCTCGGTAAACCGCCAATCACCTACAATCACACCGTTCCCGATCCCATTGCACCCGGAAGCGCCGTCAATCTGGGTCCATCCTTGGGTGGGGAAGATACCAATGAGGGAGGTACGGTGGATCTCTACCGTATCGATACCCTTCCCGATCCACGTCAAGGACGCCTAATCATTGACGATCCCAATTTGGGTATTCGTGATGTGGTGGTGGGTGATCTCCTAACGCCATTCCAACTGAGCTATCTTAAATTTATTGCCACCAGTACCTTTAACGGTACGGCCACGTTTACCTATAGCGCGATCGACAACGACGGCAATATTGACCCCACGCCTGCCATCGTCAAGATCACCAGTACCACACCGACAGTTACACCGCCGACGCCGCCCACTCCCGGTACACCGGGCGATCCGGGCGATCCGGGCGATCCGGAGCCACCAAAGCCACGGGACGATCGCTTCGAGCCCCTCGACACGCCGCAAGCTGCGCTGTCCACAGATGATTGCGAGTTGCCTCCAGAATTGGAAATGCTACTCGAAAAAGATTGCCTTGGTTGCGATCCACCGCCCCAACCGGAAGATCTTCCGGTTCCGATAGCTGAGATCGCCCCAACCTTGCCTTTACCACTGCTGGTGTATCCAGCCTGGGCGAGCATTGACCTCGCCCGCCGATCGGGAGACGGCGATGCCAACCGTTTGGACGGCAGCGTGGCGGATGATTTCCTCATTGGTGGACTTGGTAGCGATGTCCCGGTGGGTGGCGATCGCGATCGTGATGCCATCTACGCCAATGGCGGTAGTGATTACCTGAACGGTAGCGAGGGCAACGACACGATCCGTGCTGGTAAAGATGACGATGATGTCTTTGGTGGTAAGGACGACGACGAGCTGTACGGCGAGTACGGCAGCGACACGATCGACGGTGAACGCGGCAACGACACGATCGTCGGTGGCACAGGTCGCTTTGGCGATGAAGAACCGGGCGGCGACCTCGATCCCTACGATCCGGAAACCAATCCCAACCCGATCCGATCCGCCGATCGGCTCCACGGTGGAATCGGCAACGACGTGATCAGTGGCAACCGTGATCGCGACACCATCACCGGCGGCGATGAGAACGACACTGCCTACGGTGGCCGCGACAACGATTGGATTGCGGGTGAAGCCGGAGCCGATGTGCTGTACGGCGATCTGGGCGATGACACGGTAATTGGTGGCCTAGGTGAGGCGATCGATCAGCTCGACTCGATCGATCGCGACATCCTCCAGGGTGGCCCCGGTAACGATGTGGTTCAGGGCAGCGAAGGCGACGATACGACCTACGGTGGCCGCGACGATGACCGCGTTTGGGGTGGTCGCGGCAATGACCAGATCGCAGGCGATCGCGGCTCGGATACCCTAATCGGTGATCGGGGTGACGATCGCATCACCGGCGGTAACGATGACGCCAGCCTCAATCTCGAAGACGGCGCGGATCTGATGTTCGGCGGCCTCGGAAACGATACGCTTCAGGGCAATCGTGAGAACGATCGCGTCATCGGTGGCGACGGCGACGACCTCGCCTACGGTGGCCGTGACGATGATTCCCTCTGGGGTGAAACCGGGAACGATACCCTCGGTGGCGATCGCGGCAACGATGATGCTAGCGGTGGTATTGGAGAAGATATCCTGTATGGCAATGCCGGTAATGATCTGCTGCGTGGTGAATCCGGTGAAGATACGCTCTACGGCGGCATCGACTCCGATCGCCTACGTGGTGGCGACCAGCGTGACATCCTCTACGGCGACAAGGGCACGGATAACGTCGCCGGTGGTCAAGACGACGACACCATCTTTGGTGGCACGGGCGATCCGTTTAACCCAGAAGGTAACGCCAATCCCTTGAATACAGACGAGATTATTGACGGTGATTTCCTCTGGGGTGAAATTGGGAACGACCTGATCGACGGCAACCGGGGGAACGATATCGTCGTCGGTGGCCTCGGAGATGACACCCTACGCGGTGGCTCCGACCAAGATGCCATCTGGGGCAAGGGCGACAACGACCTGATGTACGGCGATCGTGGTAATGACAGCATGTGTGGTGGCGACGGCGATGACACCATGTTTGGCGGCAACGGTAACCCCGTTTTACCCGAAGGCGAAACCGAAGCCGACTACATGATCGGCGCCTGGGGTCACGACCTGATGTACGGCAACGATGGCGACGACACCCTCTGCGGCAGCGATAGCAATGACACGCTCTACGGCGGTCAAGGCGACGACATCATGCTGGGTGGCAATCATGATGATGTCTTGGATGGTGAACGGGGTACGAATACCTTGGTGGGTGGTGACGGTCACGATATCTTTGTGATTGGGGCTGAAGACAGCCGCAATATCATTGTTGATTTTGACCTTGAAACCGATGCGATTCGTTTGGTTAACGGCCTAACCTTTGCGGATCTCAGCTTTAACAGCACCAAGGACTTCACCCAAATCCTCCACGGCGATCGCGTCCTAGCGATCGTCTACTGCACCAAACCCGAAGAACTCACGGCTCGTTATTTCATCGGCGAAAGTGAATGCAGCATCGTCTGTCCGCCCGCCCCCGGCGCACCGACCCAGCCCGTCCCCGAAGTGCCCGAAGTCCTCGTCCAGCGTCCGACGTGGCGCGGCGAGAACGAGGCGAGCAATCGCGACAACTACATCGGTGATGTCACCGATGAGATTCTCTTCGGTCGCGCCGGTGATGATCAAATTCAAGCCCGTGGCGGCAACGATACGATCTTCGGCGGCAATGGCAGCCCGGATCAGGCCGTAAACCTAACTGATCGCGACAACATCGCGGGGAATCGCGGCGATGATGTGATCTTCGGTAGCGAAGGTGGCGACGAAATCCGTGCCGGTCGCGATAACGATCGCGTCTGGGCAGGCAAGGATGACGACCTGGTCTACGGCGATCGAGAAAATGACACCCTCCTCGGTGAACTCGGCAACGACACCCTGATCGGTGGTTCCGATGAAACCCAGCCCGCTGACATCAATGGCGATGACTGGTTAATCGGTGGTGCGGGGGATGACCTGCTCTACGGCAACCAAAGCCAAGACACCCTTGGCGGTGGCGACGGTAACGACCTACTACGCGGCGGCCAGGGCGATGATGTGGGCTACGGTGACGACGGCGAGGATCTGATCTACGGCGATCGCGGTAACGACATCTTCGACGGTGGCAACGGTAACGACACCCTGATCGGCGGTAACGGGGACGATCGCAATGATGGCGACGATATCCTGGTCGGTGGTGCGGGCGATGACTTCATCGATGGTAACACCGGCAACGATTTACTCGTCGGTGGCACTGGCAACGACACCGTACGCGGCGGCGCGGATCAAGATTTCCTCTGGGGTCAAGACGGTGACGATCTGCTCTACGGCGACAAAGGGAACGATACGATTTGCGCCGGAGACGGTGACGATATTCTAATCGGTGGCAACGGCAACCCTGATAATCCCGATGGAGCGAATGATGATGTGCTGATCGCCGGAGCCGGGAACGATCGCGCCTACGGCAACCGTGGCCAGGACAAACTCTATGGCGAAGCAGGCGAAGACTGCCTCTACGGCGGAGAAGACGACGATAGTATCTGTGCCGGAGAAGGCAATGACCTGATCGACGGTCAGCAGGGCAACGATCGCCTGATTGGTGGTGAAGGCCATGATCGCTTCGTTATCCGACGCGGTGGCGGAACCGACACGATCGTCGATTTTGCACTTGGTGTCGATCGAATCGCCCTAGCGGACGGCCTCACCTACGACGATTTAACGATCGTCAACGGAGCCACCGGCGCGATCGTCCGGGCAGGCGATGAAGACCTGGCGATCGTTAACGGCGTCATGGCCAGCAGCCTGATCGCGGAACGTTTCACCACCAACGCCGAATGCTGTCTCGATCAAGA
>RDYZ01000335.1 GCA_004293855.1 Oscillatoriales cyanobacterium
ACCGCACTATTGCCGTACTGAATCCCCCGCACATCCCGGTATAACTCCGCATGAATCTGCGATAAGTTATCCCAAATCGGCGCTTGACGATTTTGTAAATACGCATCAATATCACTCGCCTCCCACCACGACGCCGCATAGGCCAACCGCTGCCCCGACGCCGTCCGTAACCACACCTGACGCCGTAACCGTGGCCCCGGAACCATCGCAATCAACCCCGGAGCCCGATCGCGATCGCTCCCCACCAGCGACATATCAATCACATCCACCTCCGTCGGCTCCCCGGTCAAAAGCTTCAAATGCCGCGTCGGTGACCCATCCCCCAACAGCAACATTTGCCACGCCGGAGCCAACTGGGTATGGGGCAAACCATCACGCACCGCCTGTTCCTGGCCTTCCCACAAAACATCCAGCGCATTCCAGGTGGTCTGAGACATGAGGGGGTGGGGCATGGCGGCGATCCAGCTAGGGGGCAAAATGGCTGTCACAATTGTGTTACGTAACTTAACGTTTATTCAGTTTCATCATAGCGTCCGCTCCCAGACAGCGCTAGATTGAGCCTTGGTTCGCCCCTCTCCCCTGCCGTTATCCCCCTGAATCCCCCTCCTATGACTGTCCTGGATCGCCTCACCGGTCAACTGATCGTCTCCTGTCAAGCCCAAGCCGATTCGCCGCTCAATACACCGGACGTGATCGCCGCGATCGCCGCTGCCACCGTCCAGCGCGGCGCGGCGGGTGTCCGGATCGAAGGCCCCGATCGCGTGCGGGCCGTGCGTGATCGGCTGCCCGATATTCCCCTCATTGGCCTCTGGAAACAGCAAATCGGCGATTTCGCCCCCTACATCACGCCGCAGTACCACCACGCCGCAGCGATCGCCCGTGCTGGCGCGGACATCATCGCGATCGACGCCACCCCACGTCCCCGCCCGGAGGGTGAAACCCTGGCGGACATCGTTCGCACCCTGCACGACACCTTTGGCCTGTTGGTCATGGCCGATATCGATTCGATCGCCTCCGCCGAATTTGCGATCGCCGCTGGTGTGGATATCGTCGGCACTACCCTATTTGGCTACACCGACGAAACCCGCTCCCAAACCCCACCCGGATTTGAGCTACTGGCCGATCTGGTGGCGTGGCGCGATCGGGCGGATCAGTCCGTGCCGATTATTTGTGAAGGGGGCATCGCGACGCCGGATCAGATGGCGCAGGCATTTACGATCGGGGCGGATTCGGTGGTGGTCGGCACTGCGATCACGGGGATTGATTTACTGGTCGATCGCTACTTGCAGGCCATCCCCTCAGATCTGCCCTAGACCGGCTCAGTGTCCTGAGACCTTCGAGGTTTGAGAAATCTCGAAGGTCTTACCCCAGGCGATCGCACCCGAATTGGTGACAGCAGATGGGGCGATCACCGCCAGGGCAATTGCAAAATTGGTGATCCCAGCAACTCATTTGTAAATCTGCATTACAAAATGCTGTATTTTTCAGCACTTTTTCGGTGACCGTCAAACGAGAGTGAGATTCTAATAAAGAATTAGAGCCATCCTAACGAAGTCACCTTGCCTTGCATGAAGGGCTCCGTGAGACTACTTGCCAAGGATTTACGGAATTTTTACACCTACCACTGTAGCCAGGGGAGAGGAAGGCCGTAATTCTATCTATCTCGTGATCACCGATCGGTAATCAAACGTGATTTCGATCACATCAAACCCCTAGTACGATCGCAAAAACTCGTACATGAGGTCACTGAAGAAAAATCGTCATGACGAGATAGTAGTTGGCAAGGCAGGAAGTTAGCCGATACGGCGCTCTAAGCCGTTTGCAAAAAAGGGGAGACCAGCCATCATGAAACGTTTACAACTTGCATTCACCACACGCTTGTTTGTTGGCACTCGATCGACCCTACTTTTGTTGGCAACCTTAGCCTTGGCCAGTGCCTCGATCTCGGCTCCCCTCCTGGCGGAAGAGGTCACCCGTGATGGTCTCTACCTGCGGGGTTCCCATCCCGTGGCCGGTCAGGTTGGTGCGTCCTATATGGTGTTTTCGGTGCAGGATGGTCAAACCGTAGGCGGTTTTTATCAACCTCAGTCGTCGTTTGATTGCTTCTACGGTTCGATCGGTCCGGACTATATGCCGCTCACGGTGGTGAACAGCTACACCAACGATCGCTACACCTACGCGATGAACCTATCGCACGAAACGATCGTCGCGAATGCCAGCCAAACCAGCATCGCGAGCCAAGATCCCGTCAGTGCCTACGCGATCGCAGAGTTAGACGAAACCGCCCGTCGTGTTTTGGCCGCGTGTCAGGCACAGATGTCTGAGGCGACCCCCCTCTAGGTTACACGCTGGGCTGGAGACACCCCAGACCGTCAGCATCACCCCGTCGTTAACCCTCATCCGAGATCACCGGGTTCTAGCCAGGTCATCGAGACCTACCGATCGTGCAGGATGCAATGAGAAATCATCCCAAACGTTAACCGTTTCTAGCGTGTGGGAAGTTCTTGGAGCGTGGCGAGGGTGGGGTTGATGGGTAACCGGATCGAACTACTACCACTAGCCGAGGTGTAGCCCGAAGCCTGGAGGCTGGTTTGGGTGATGCGCAGGACGATCGAAAGACGAATCCGGCCACTGGTGTTACACAGGGAACGATGGATCAGTTGATCGGTGAATAAAACAAATTCGCCTGCCTGGAGATCGGTCGCGATCGCCGTTTGTTCAAGCTCTGGATCAAGCTCGAACAGGTTGTTACCACTGAAGGGATCGGACAGTTTGACCCCGTGATTCGTCTCATTCAGGTTGGTTTGCGGTATGTATTCAAAGCCATTCGTCGGGGTCACATCGGTGAGCGCGATGTAAGCATTCATGCTTTTGCCAGACCCGGAGAGGAGGTTCGGATAAACATCACGATGCCAAAACGGGATGAGCTGTTGGGCGGGGTAGTTCACCCAAATTTCCGATCGCCATAGGGTGAGGTCACCACCAAGCTGTTCTCGTAGGCAATGTAATAATTCTGGGTCATCACAGAGGCGCTGAATAACATCAGAATCGAGGTGACGCTCCATATAAAATTGGCCTTTCCACACCTGGACACACAGCAGAAAACAGGAACCAAATTTAAGCTGGACTAAAAATCGGAGCAGTTGCAGCAGGACACGTTTCGCCGGTGGTTTGGGAAGGATATCCTGTTGAATGGTTTGGGCGATCGCCTGCATGGTGTCACGACTCAGGCTGAGGCGATAGGGGCCGAGCAGCTCACGATCGCCCCGTTCTCTGGTGGTTGTGCTGGTGGTTGAGTTCTGGGGCGAGAGTTTGGCGGGTTGGCGATCGGTCTTGGGAGATGTGGCGGGATTTGTGACGGGGTTTGTGGCAGGATGCGTCGTAGCCTCGATCGCGAGATCTGGGGTGGACTGGCATCCCGTCCAAACTTGGCTGCGTTGCCAGAGTTCCACAGCATTTTCGGGGTCTGTGGCAAGTGTCGGCCAGGGGAGCGGTTGCAGGTGACGATCGACAAATGTACCGCTGGTGGTTTGCCATGCAGCATCGGTGAGGATTGTCACCGCACTGCGGGCGGCCTCGTCGGGATGCACACCGATCCCCAACAGGCTGGCGATCTGGTGACCGAGGGTAATATTCGATCGCACAAAGCCGGGATGCAGGGCATTGACGGTTAGGGTTGCCGTGTCCTGAGCTTGGTGTAAACGCCGGTCAAGTTCACGGACAAAGAGCAAAAGCGATAATTTGGACAGGCCGTAAAGGTGGATAAAATTCCACGGTGTCGGCTGGGTGAAGGTGGCCCAATCAAGCTGGCGGGGGTGGTAGGCGACATTCGAGGCGATCGCCAAAATACGACTGGTCGGGGTGAGCCGATCGCGGAGCTGATCCGTCAGCAGAAAATGACCCAGGTAGTTGGTTCCCCAAATCATCTCGAACCGTTCGGCGGTGGTTCCATGACCCCGAAAAATCCCAGCATTCTGGACCAAAATATCCAACGGAAGCTGACGCGCTCGAAACTGAGCCGCACAGGCACGCACGGAGTCCAGCGAGGCCAGGTCAAGGGGGATCGCTTCTATCCTGGGGTTCTGGGTTGCGGCTTGAATCTGAGCGATCGCCCGTTGGGCTTTAACCGCCGAGCGGCAGGCAATAAACACATGACAGCCTTGAT
>RDYZ01000483.1 GCA_004293855.1 Oscillatoriales cyanobacterium
AACTTAACCGGTAACATCACCCTCGCTTCGTCCCTACCGTTCATCACTCAAAACATCACGATCAACGGCAACGGATACGCCATTGATGGTGTAGATGCCTATCAATTGCTCACGGTCAATGATGGCGCTCAGGTCACGCTGCGTAATCTCACCCTCAAAAACGGTTTAGCCCAGGGGGGTGATACCAGTGGTGGAGGTGGAGGTGGACTAGGTGCTGGAGGTGGACTTTTGGTCTACAACGGTAGCGTGGTTGCAGATGCCGTAACCTTTAGCAGCAACAGCGCTCAAGGTGGACGTTACAGCCAAGGCGCACAAGGCGGAATCGGAGATGGTGGGGGGGGATATCAAAGCGGCGGTAGTGGTGGACGGATGAATGCCAATGGTGGAGCAGCTATTGGTGACTCACCGGGCGGTGGTGGTGGTGGTGGCGTGGCTGGCGGTCATGGCGGTAGTGGTGGTAGTGGTGGATTTGGCGCGGGTGGCGGCGCGGGTGGTGGTGGCGTGGGTAGTGACGCTGGCGATCTAGATTTTGGTAAAAACGGTGGCAGTGGCGGCAGTGGCGGCTTTGGCGGCGGCGGCGGAGCGGGCGGTGGTGGTGGTTCTGATTATGATGCCGAGGGGGATGGTGGTGAAGTCGGTTCTGGTGGTTCTGGTGGTGCAGGTGGAACAGGCGGTGGCGCGGGTACAAGTGGCTATAGTGGGCAAAATAGCAAGAGTAGCTATGCCCCTGGCGGTGTAGGCGGTGGTGGAGCGGGCTACGGTGGTGCGGTCTTCGTGAAAGCGGGTAGCCTGACGTTGATCAATAGCAGCTTTTCCGGCAACAGTACCGTTGGAGGTGTTGGTAGCAACCCTGGTGAGGGTAAATATAGCGATATCTATGTTTATGGAGGGACAGTCCAACAGGTTGCCACGAGCTACACCAGCAGTGAAGTCTTTGGCACGATCGGCGCACTCACCAAACCTAGCATTAACCTGGGTGCAATTACCATGCCGACAGAAGGCGGCACAAACGGTAGCATTCAACTGCAACTCAACAATTCCTTTGCCGCTAACTTGCCCGTTAGTTTTAGTCT
>RDYZ01000089.1 GCA_004293855.1 Oscillatoriales cyanobacterium
CTGAGCCAAAGCACCCACAGCCTCCGAGCCTACGATTCCCTCGCTAGCCTTTGGGAAATGGTGGCACGCACGGCCTATACCCAACTCCACTATTCACCCCTCCTGTTGGGTGGCACAATTCTGGGCATGATCCTGGTGTATCTCGTGCCGCCTTGTAGTGCGATCGGTGGCGTCCTCCTGGGTATTCCCTCGCTGGCTCTCCTGGGTGGGCTAACCTGGGGGGGGATGGTGATCGCCTATCGTCCGACGCTACGCGCCTACGAACAGCCGACCATCATGGGGGCCTTACTACCGGCGATCGCCAGCATTTACCTCTTGGCTACGATCGATTCGGCGTGGCGACACTGGCGCGGTCGTGGCGGTTCCTGGAAAGGACGAACCTACGCCCAGCATCCATAAACCTCAACATCCATCCCCCTTCCTGGTGCGCCAGTTCTGCATAGACTGTTGCTCGCAAGTCCTCAACCCCTTAAGGCATGGATTGATGGTGGGTGTCTTCCCCCTGTTTTACCCTTTTCCTGGCTAAACCTTCAGCCTGAACTTTCAGCGTTACACCTTAATGTTCATCCTCTTTAAAGGGTCGTGGAAAGCGTTTTTCGTGCAGTTGGGTGTCCTTTCGACGCTGGCTGGTGCGTTTACACTCACCTTTGGTAGTCTCTGGGTTGGTGCTCAGCTCACCTTAAATCCGCAGGCGGTGTCCTGGTTACAACCCCATTTACCGAAACTTGACCTCAAACTTGCCGCTGAAAGCTACGTCCCCTTAACGCTGGATCAGATTCGCCGCTCGCTTGAGACGGAGGAGTTGATCGCGGGTGAGGCGATCGCCCTGATCGCGCCAGACGCTTCGATCGATGCGGCCAATCCGCCCGCCGTACTTCTGCCCGTCCTGCAACGTCAGCCCAACTGTACCGCTGACCCCTGCGAGGCGATCGTCGGGTTGCGGTTGTATCAGCCCGATGCTCCGGCGGATCGGTTAGAGTCGGTGGTTTACCACCTTCAGCGGGAACTCAACATCGAAGGCCCCGCCGAATCGCTTGTGATCACTCCTTTGATTGAAGGCAACCCGAACCTCGCCCCCTCGAATCGTCCGCTGCCTCTCACCTCACTTCAGCCGATTTCAGGGCCCACGCCGCGATCGGGGCTCTGGTTTACTCTCGTCGGTGAGCATATCTTTGGGGATGCCACGGTTCGTTACGGTCAGATCTTGCACTTTAATCCAGGACGTCTTTACCTCGGAATGTCGGAGCCGTGGAGCAGTCCCACCGGTAAGCTGCCCGAATGGCAACCCTTCACTGGGGGCGGCGATCCGGAATTGGTGATCGATCGTACCGTTGGCCTCGAACCCCACTATGAGATCTATCGCATCGCGTCCCGCCACTTTCTCCTCGATCCAACGCATCTGGAGCCGCTTTCCTTAGTCGATCCCGCCCTCGAACTGGGCAGTTATCGCGAAGCTCTCCTGTTGGCTCGTAGTGGTTTGTGGTCAGCGGCCTACGATCGCCTTGAACCTCTGGCTCAAGCTCGGAAACAGTCGGGACAATCCTGGCCGGAGGCGGCTCAGGCACAGCTTGATCTGATTGCCCTCCATGCTCGTTTCATCAAAGCCCAGGCGGATACCAGTTGGGCGAGTCCTGGTCAGGCGACGATCGTGGCGCTGCTGGATGGTCGTTGGTCGGCTGCGTTGCAACAGCTTGAAGCGGTGAATACTTGGCCTGAGGATATTTTTCCGGCGATCGCGGGTAATCCGGTGCGACTGTGGCGACGGGTGGAAGCTTCGTTACGCTTTTTGCCCAATGATCGATCGGCGCAGGTTTGGGCTGCGATCGTGATGGCGGCGCGTTACGATCGCGATCGCGCCCAGCAGTGGGTGACGGAAAATAGCAGCACCATTAATCCCACCGAACGCGCAATGATCGATCGGTTACTCAAACAGCTTGAACCGCCCAGCGCCAATCCCCTAATCGAGGCGGACCCGGTGGACGGCAGCGCTTCTATTTCAACCGATCAGGAGTGATCCCCATTCACTCAGAGTTTGGGGCGTCCTAACCCACAGAAGGCAGGTAATTCAAAGAAGTACAACATCTCCCACACCACCTAAAACTCGAACTACAATCGAGCAATCTCCCTCCTGCGACCCCAACGCATCGAGTATGAACTTGCCTGCCCCCGAGGAAAGCCTCTCACTCTCTGAACTGCTCGATCGCTACGAAAACGGCATCGCCACCCTCGAAACCTCCGAACTTCCGCCACTTCGCGTTGCCTACTCAACCCTGATGACCCGCGATCGGATTCATCGTCTCGCTGGTGGCAATCCATTTACCGAGCTAGACGATATCGAGCGGCTGCACAATCTTGACTGTCGCTTGAAGACCTGTACCGATACCCTCACGGACTACAGCTTCCTGGCGAAATGTCGGCAAACGTATAGCGCCCGACCTTCGGCGTGGTGGTGGAATCTCCAAGCAATCAATTCACCGCTGATGCGTAGTAGTCGCTTCGGTTGGGCTTGGGGTTTAGGGACGTTGGTTTGTTTGCTCGGGTCTGCGACGTTCATCGTGCAAACGGCGAAAGCCTTTTCGACGCAGGGATTTGATGCGGTGGGGACGTTGGGGACACTGGCGCAAGGTACGGGGCTGGCTCTGGTAGCGGGTGGCACGGCGACGGAGCGCGGACGTCAGCAGTTCGATCGCATTTTGATGAGTGTCAACGTGCCGGGGCATCGCACAGCGGAGGCATCGTTTGCGCTATCGGTGGGGCTATTGGTGGTGTCCTACGGAGTGAATGCGAACCTCGATCGACTGGGGGATTATTATTTGGCACAGGCACAACGTCAGGTAGAAGCGTCGAAGCTATCCCAGGCAATTAAAAGCTACGAGCGGGCCTACCAGTTCGGCGCATCGAGCGATGTGCTATTGGAGCATGGGAAACTTCAGGGGTATTTGGGAGACTATGAAGGAGCGATCGCAACCTACAAGCGCGGATCACCAGAAGATGGACGATTTATGCTTGCTCAAGCCTATACGATGCTGCTTCAGGTATTAGATGCAAACGGCTGGGAAACACCACTTGCAGAAGAAGATCTAAAAGCTGTTAAAGGGATGCTAACCCGCACACAAAATGTGAGCAAAAATGACAACAGCAACTCACCACAGGGAAACACGACGAACACCCAAAAAAGTGATCCACTAGAGGCTGAACGGCTACTAATTTTAGCATTAATAGAAGCTTCAAGTATTCAATTATCAACGCTTCAATCCAATAAAAGCATACTTGACAAAACGTCATCAAAAGCTCTTTTTAATATATCTATTTACCTAAAAAATAGTTTGTCAAATGTATTTCTAGGTAATTTCCCATTTATGTTTGACGACTTCGATCGAGAGTTCACCAGTGCAGTTGCCGGTAAAGATGTCTTGACCGATGTACAACAGATTCGGTCTTTGTGTCTGAACTATAGTCTTCAGTACAATTTTTCGTTTCAACAGAAAGCTGCAACGGTTCATGATGGACAGTTAATACCACTTTCTGAAGCATTACTCAGTCGTCTGTATGAAGAGTATTCCTACTACTGTCCTGAACGATTTGAACGACAAGACAAGCAATTTTTAGGGTTAAATTTAGCGAGCATTCCCCTCGTCATGTCATTTCCAGATTCTTTAAGTCAAGGCGAGGCTGAAACGGGGATATCTGAACCGATCTTATCGATAGAGGAGATGCGACAAAAAGTCCAGTCACGCTTACAAGCCCTGGATGCATCTCCGGTCGAGGATGGTGAACCTTCGATCGTGATTCTAGAGGTGGACGATCGGGGTTACGTGCGTGACTACACAATCCACAAAAGCTTACAAATTGGGAGCTATTCCGACCTATTCTGGGGTTATCCTCCAGGTCACACAAATTTACGCATCTTGAATCTTTGGCGTGAGGACTTTCAGAAGCAAAAGGCTTCAGATTCTAACTCCTACCGTTTTCAAGCGGAGTTTTTGCCCGATGGAACAGTTGCTGTTTATCCGTGGGGTAATGTCTACACTCCGCTCAACGGGATCGCAAATGTAACGGCAATTGATGGATTCGAGGTGAAATATCCGAAGGAGATTGATCTTGATCGACGCAATGCACTCAAGGGAGAACTCAACATCCACCTGAGTCGATTGGCCTT
>RDYZ01000090.1 GCA_004293855.1 Oscillatoriales cyanobacterium
GTATTGTAAAACTTCATTCAGTTTGTAAGCATAAGTAATCAAGCATGGTATTATGTGGTCAGGAGGTTGAGAATGCAGCTAACAGAACGTCACATCATTAAATCGAAAGAACGCCGTTTCGTCCAAATTGACGAACTAGCTTTTAAATCGAAGAATCTCTACAATGCTGCCAATTATGTCCTTCGTCAAAGTTTCATTTATGGATGGGGCTATGTCAATTACAACGAAATGAATCGCTTGATGAAATCTCACGCAGCTTACAAAGCAATGCCTGCCAAGGTTGGCCAGCAAATCTTGATGTTGTTAGACAAAAACTGGAAATCGTTTTTTGAAGCTCTCAAAGCTTACAAAAAAGATGCCTCTAAATTTACGGGTCGTCCAAAACTACCTAAGTACAAAGATAAAGTCAAAGGTCGAAATATCCTGGTTTATACGATTCAAGCAATTAGCAGCAGGCAGTTGAAAAATGGAATTATTAAACTGTCAGGTACTGAGATTTTAATCAAAACCAAAGTAAATCCCGAACGAATTTGTCAAGTTAGATTGGTTCCCAAATGCGATGCTTATGTAATTGAGGTAATTTACGATGAACCGGAGTCCACCGCTAGCAGTAACAACTTCGTAGCTAGTATTGATTTGGGACTGGACAATTTAGTGGCGCTAACTTCAAATCAACCGGGATTTATCCCTCTTTTGATTAACGGGCGACCACTCAAATCGATTAACCAGTTCTACAACAAACGTTCTTCGCAGTTGCAATCCCAACTAAAAGGGGAGCGCAAAACCTCACCCCGGCTTCAACGCTTAACCCGCTGTCGCAACCAAAAAGTCGATAATTACTTGCATCACACAAGTCGATTAATAGTCGAACTTCTGACGGCAAATCAAATTGGGACGCTAGTAATTGGCAAAAATGCACAGTGGAAAACTGAAATTAACCTGGGAAAACGAACTAATCAAAACTTTGTCAGCATTCCTCACGCTCGATTAATTGAGATGTTGGAATACAAGGCTCGATTGGTGGGAATTAAGGTGATTGTTCAAGAAGAATCTTACACGTCTAAGTCGAGCGTGCGTTTCGTTCTGAAGAAACCCAGAAATGGGGGGAATTCAGGCTCTAATAAGGTAATCCAATATGGATTGAGTTCGCACTTTAATCCCTTGTTAGATGACAACTTGTTCGTCTTGTGGGTGAGAACACTGTTCAAGTCCCATCCCGCTGGTGCTGCGGTGAAAGCATCACCCCTACGGTAGCGATTAGCCATCAATCCGTAAAGCGGGGTGAAAAAGCGGTAACTGGAAAACCTATTCTAGAATCCCGTTGAGCAGGAGTTTATGGGTAGCAAAAGCAAAGGTACATCCGAACCATCGTGAGAGATAACCAGCGAAACAGGTTGATACGCTGGGAGTCCCAAAAGGGCAAGGATTGGTAATAAAGGGATTCTACCTTCAATTTACCACAGGGTTGGCAATTGTTTGTTTGACCAACCAAGCACTCTGTAATAAACCCGGTGGAAAGTACCACCCTAAAAGCTCTAAACAAAGACGAACAGGAACGAAATAACCTACCGTTTGCTCTCTGGAAAAGTCGATTTTCAGAGTAGGTGCTAACCGGATGCAACGGCAAGGAGAGATTGGGTCAAAAGCGAAAGCTCCCCTGTAACGAGGGAGATATGCAGACAGACCCACGGTGTCTCGGAAGATAGAGCCTCCAGTAGCAATATAAAAGTCATGAGCACGGTAAAACCGATGTATGAATGGAACAAGACTCCTTGGCGAAAGCTGGAAAGAGTTGTGTTCAAGTTGCAGAAAAGAATCTATCAAGCCGCCAATCGTGGTGATATTAAGGCGCTTCGCAGACTCCAAAAGTTGTTGATGAAGTCCTGGGCTGCAAAATGCTTAGCGGTTCGTAGGGTTACTCAGGATAACAAAGGAAAAAAGACGGCAGGTGTGGATGGTGTCAAATCACTAACCCCAAAGCAACGCCTTGACCTAATAGGTAATATAAACCTGAGTTCAAAGGTCAGCCCAACCAGGCGAGTATGGATTCCCAAGCCTGGTACAGAAGAGAAGCGACCTTTAGGAATCCCAACAATGAAAGACCGGGCATTGCAGGCGCTTGTTAAACTGGCATTAGAACCAGAATGGGAAGCGCGATTTGAACCGAACCAATATGGGTTCAGACCTGGACGCTCGTGCCAAGATGCTATCGGGGCAATATTTAATGCGATTAGGTATAAGCAAAAATATGTGCTAGATGCGGACATCGCCAAATGCTTCGACAAAATCGACCATGAAGCACTGCTTAAAAAATTAAATACATTCCCGCTTTTGCGCCGCCAAATCAAGGCATGGCTCAGAGCGGGGGTGATGGACGGACAGCAGTTGTTTCCAACACTTGAGGGTACGCCACAGGGTGGAGTTATTTCTCCACTACTGGCTAATATAGCTCTCCACGGGATGGAACATCGAATTAAGGAATTTGCCAAAACCTTGGACATCAAAAAGTCAACAGGAAAAGGGCAAGTAAGCTGGCAACAAAAATGTAAAAGCATATCCTTAATAAGATACGCCGATGACTTCGTAATTCTCCACGAAGATTTAACCGTTGTTCAAAAGTGTAAAGAGATAATCTCTGAATGGCTAAAAGGCATGGGTTTGGAGCTAAAATTCAGTAAAACAAGGATAGCTCACACAATGAGCAGCCATGATGGACAGTCTCCAGGATTTGATTTCCTGGGATTCAAAGTCAGGCAATATCCATCTGGCAAATATACTAGCGGGAAAAATCCCCAAGGTGAACTACTGGGTTTCAGCACAATCATCACCCCAAGCCCGACAAAAGTTAAGATACACCTCAAAGAAATCGCAAGAATAATAGACATCCACAAAGCCAAATCTCAATCAGATTTAATTAAGAGGTTAAATCCTCTAATTATAGGGTGGGCTAATTATTACCGAACGGTTCCAAGTAGCAAAGTCTTCTATAAATTAGACTCACTGGTGTATCAAAAACTCAGAGCTTGGGCAAATCATCGCCATCACAAATCGAAAACATGGGTGTCAAATAAATACTGGCAAACCATAGGCAATGATCACTGGGTATTCGCAATCAGGGAAGAAGGGACTAACCCTCTCCGGTTACGTAAACATGGTCAAATAAAAATCATAGACCATGCCAAAGTTAAAGGCGAATCGTCACCATACGACGGAAACCTGGTGTATTGGAGTATAAGAATGGGAAAACACCCTGAAAGTCCCAAAAGAGTGACAACACTTCTTAAGATTCAAAAGGGTAAATGTTCTCACTGCGGATTACATTTTCGAGACGAAGATGTCATGGAAGTTGACCACAGAATTCCTAAATCGAAAGGTGGAAAGGATTCTTATGACAACTGGGACTTACTTCACAGGCATTGCCACGATATAAAGACTGCTACAGATGGCAGTCGGGGTACAAAATCTAGCTGTAAAAGTGTTAAACCTAAGCCACCTTCACGTACAGAATGGTTCTGGAAAGAGGATATGTTGGTAACGCGGTATGAGTGACAATCACCGAGTCATTGAGGAGCCGTGTGAAGAGAAATTTTCACGCACGGTTTTGGAGAGCGGCGGCTCTCGTGAGGGGGTCGCCGACTTTAATTTCTTGAATCTAGATCCAATTCCTGTGTACGGGCATACTAGCGCTTTGGATGTCGTATTTAGTGGCAGGCGAATCAAAAGAGGATTATACAGAACATCAGTCGGTCAATTAATTAACTCCGATGTTAACGGTTCTTACAACATCCTCAGAAAAGCAATCCCAAATGCCTTTGGCAATGGGATAGAGAGCTGCGTAGTTCAGCCAAGGCGGGTCAATCCGCTCGAAGTGAAAGCGAAAGGGGAGGGACTGGAAGCCTCCCATGTCATGTAATAGATGACTATACTTTTACCAGCTATAAATATCTCAAACGGCCCTCCAAGACCGACAAGCAAGCTGAAAATTGACGCATTCAATTGTTTGCCCGCGAGAACTCAGAGAATATAATAGAAGATAGATTTTTAGTAGAGGCGAGATTCCTACCTTGACTACTCCGATTCCTCAAAACTTTGTGCAAACGATCGCGAAAGAGCGCGGTGTCACAGATGCCGAGTTAGAGACTGTGTT
>RDYZ01000091.1 GCA_004293855.1 Oscillatoriales cyanobacterium
TTGGGCTGGGATGTGATCGAAAAATCCGGTGGCTTGATGGGTCTTTTTGGGGGAGGTTCAGAGTTTGATTTAGATACATCGGTTCTTTGCCTCGATCGGCAAGATAAACTCCAAGATAAATCCAATCTTGTTTACTTTGGCAACCTGCGCCATAAATCCGGTGCGATTACCCATTTGGGCGATAACCTCACTGGAGCTGGCGAAGGTGACGATGAGCAGGTTTTGATTGAACTCGCTCAAATTCCGGCAGATATTTCTAAGCTTGTGTTTGTGATCAATATTTATGATTGTGTCAAGCGCAAACAGGAATTTAGCCAAATCAAAAATGCGTTTGTTCGTTTGGTTGACTTGGGGACCAATCGTGAAATTGCCCGTTATTCCTTGTCTGGACAGCAATATCAAGGCTGTACAGGGCTGATGTTAGCCGAAGTGTATCGCCATAATGAGGAATGGAAGGTACTGGCCAATGGCGAAGGGGTTCGTATGGACCTGGGTGTGATCGCGCAACAGTATCTCTAATTTCCTTCGGCTTTAGGACGTTTTAGACCAGTTTGAGGCTCCGTTCAGTAATCCATTCCATACAGAAATTGGGTGATTTGATCGGCGATGGTGTTAAGGCCAAGATCTGACGAAAAACCCAGTTTCTTGCTTTGCTGTGATGAGGATGAGGTGTGAGATGTGATAGGCATAAAGTAACGTGAGTTCGGGATAAGAAACCTTTCGTTATCCAGGTTTTCCCCTCACCCTAAATCCCTCTCCCAGGCCGGGAGAGGGACTTTGAGTTGTCAATCTTTCTCCCCTTCTCCCGTTTTGGGAGAAGGGGCTGGGGGATGAGGGCAGGGCTAGAATCGACGCCAACCTTACAGCCTCTCGATCTCAGTTAATTTGCTTAACCCGAACTCACATTAAAATACCGATCACCTTGAGTTGCAATCGTATCATTGAGCTATGAATAATCCGATTCAATGTCACATTTTGATTGGTATTCCGGGTAGTGGTAAAACCACGTTTGCTGAACAGTGGTGTCACCATGATCCGCGCCTGTGTCATATCTCCACCGATGCCATTCGCCACCGGCTGTATGGTGACGCGATCGAGCAAGGAGTCTGGACGGACATTGAGCGGGAAATCCTGAAGCAGGCGGGACAGGCGATCGCTCAACAGCAGGCCATTCTGTACGATGCCACCAATGCCCAACGCCCGCACCGTTTCGCCATTCTTCAGCATTTAACTCAGCATTTCCAAGCGCTTCAGCCCGATCGCCCCATTCACTTTTACGGCTGGCAGTTCAACACCTCGCTCGAAGTCTGTCACCAGCGTAATCGCCACCGCCACCGCACCATCCCACCAGCGATTTTGGATGAGATGTACGATGCTCTCACAACGTTTCCGCCCGATCGGGCGGAAGGGTTCCTCGTACTGAGTAATCCGCCGAGTCAAAATGGTGATGATCTCCATAATCCGCAATGGGATTTTGCCGCGATCGAGCGTCAGCTTCAGCCAGAAGACTCAGCACCAACATAGTAACGGCTACGGTACGGCGCCCCCCCATCCCTAGCTGTGCCAGATTGACTGGTGAAGGAAAAAATGACAGCTTCTCCACTGCCACTTAACCCTCACCGGTAAACACTTGGGCATCGAGATAGCGCAACTCAGAGTAAGGACTGATCGCCCGCAAAATTTGCTTACCGTAGCTGCGATAAATCGCCCGCGTATCACACAGAGCCACCACCCCCTGCGCCGATCGCACCGGTGCGATCGCCCGTTGTAACGTCCGCATCGCATCCGGCAAAAGATAACGCCGAAACCAGTCCTGACGCTGTTGTTTGGAATGGGCAACACGACCCGCCACGAGGGGATGTTCGAGGGGAGGTAGGGGTAAGGTGGAAATGGCAAAGACCCGTGGTGTGGGCAAGTGTGCGTGCCGATCGCACCAAAACTCCCAGCCACAGACCAAAATATCTGAGGCGGCTAAATCGGCTCGTTCCACCTTGACCCGTGAGCCAAACTCTGACGCCAGCAGGGCTCCGATCGACTGTTTGAGCGGCTCGTCACCGATGATAATGGCGATCGGGATGGTGGTGGTGGGCGACACTGGTGGCGGTTGACTGGGACAGGGATCGGGTGAATTGGGACGGGGAAGCGCAAGTAATGGTGGAATTTTGTCGATTAGGTGGTGGAGTTCGTCCAGTAATTTGGTTTTGTAGGTGGGGGTGTTGGGGAGGGGCAAATGATCGGGAAGATAAAGCTGGACACCGGCTGTTTGCCGATCGGGATTAAATTGCACGCAGGTGACGTCCACGAATCCCAGGTTGCGACGGAGGTGATCGGTGTGGGGTTCGGGTGGGGCGATCGCTCCGCTAATGGCGACAATCGGCTGCTGTGACCACACCGCCGCTAGGGGTTGGGCAATACTGGCGGGACTGTGGTGGAGGACGACACTACCCCGATCGCGATCGAGCTGAGCCCAGAGAAAACAATTGGAATCGGTGAGGGCATGGTGAAGCGTACGCCAGCGGGGCGGTGGTGTCGTCTGAAGGCGGAGGGCCACCGCTTCCCGAAGTGCGGCCTGTTCGTCCACATCCAACAGATAGGCGTTGTAGGGATTGGGGGGATGGTGAAACAACGATCGCACAAGTTCCGCCCGCAACGATCGGATCGCTCGGGCCTGGTCACCGCTCGGGTCGAGACCCTCACTCCAATCCCGATCGTGCAGTTCTAGGGTGAGCAAACGCCGTGCGGTGTCCGTGAGGCGATCCAGGTCATCGATAATCGTCGGAATCTCGGGGGGGAAACGTTGGCGATCGCCCAGTCGATCAGCGAGCCACACCGCCGGTGACACCAGCAATAAACCGTTAAAGCCATCCCCCGGCCAGCGATCGCCCTCGATAATTTTGGTATCACGTTGCGTCCAGGCGAGAAGCTGGGGAATTTCGACACGCAACAGGCGCGATCGTAACGCATCATCCGCCACCAAAATCGCCGCTTGGGGCCAAAGTAACAGCGGCATGAGATAGCCTAAACTCACCTCGGGAGCACAGCTCGAAAAGGTTCCCGCCTGAATGGAGGCACTACGCCCTAGACGCATCGCCCGTGCCACCAGTCGCGCCATGGTGAGATAGTGCGGCCATTGATAATCTGGATGGGCGCGAAGAAAATCGCGCAGGGCCGTGTGGACTTCAACTTCGATCACGATGCTGTACTCGGAGGCTTAAACCCGAGGTCTGTGCCGGTTCCGGCATGAACTCGCGCCAGTTTTTCATACTTTTTCGCATGGTCGATCAGGGCCAGGGCTTCGTCCTCCAACACCGGGCGCACCACCTTCGCCGGGACACCGACCACCAACGATCGCGGCGGGACATCCTTCGTAACCAACGCTCCCGCCCCCACAATACTTCCCGCGCCAATCTTCACCCCATCCAAGACCACCGCCTTAATGCCAATCAGGCTCCCGCGTCCGATCGTGGCACTGTGGATCACCGCTCCGTGGCCGATCGTCACAAAGGCTTCCAAAATGGTCGGCTGACCGGGGTCGCCATGCAAAATGGCTCCGTCCTGCACATTGCTAAACTCGCCGATCGCGATCGTCACGCACCACTGCGCCATACCAAATGCTCGACCCTGCCGCGAGCGTCACCCGACCGATTACCGTGGCATTCGCCGCGACAAAGGCAGCTTGATCGCGATCCACGGGCGGCCAAAACGGGGCGATCTCACCCGCTGCGATCGTCAGGTCTGACATCCCGGATGCCATCGGCGTGGTGGGTTCCTCAGTTGCACTCACAGGGCTACTTCACTCCAAACAATCGACACTCACTACAACTAACTACAATAGTGCTTAGGTTCGGTCTTGATCGAGGGACCTGCGCCGTTAACGTTCCGTTTTTGCTCCGTTCACACTTGATTCGCCTGCCACCCCCTGCAACTTTTGCCCATGGATCGCGACTTCGACCTTAGCACTCACTATCCGATCTTCGGTCCAGAAATCGAATGTCCCCACTGTCGCCAAACAATTCCGGCGCTGACCCTCACGGATAGCTATCTCTGTGCGCGTCATGGTGCGTTTGAGGTGAACCCCCAGACTCAGGACTTGGTTCATTTACAGTCCAATCGCTGCTGGCGGTATTGGGACGGTCGTTGGTATCGTCAACATACCCACCCGGATGGCATCCGCTTCGAGATTCATGAGGCGCTCGATCGGCTCTATACCCAGGGCTATCGCGCGACCCGTGTGATTATTGCGGCTCGCTACCAGGATTTGATCGCTAGCTATCTCGATCGGGGCATTTCCTACCGCAACCCCGATGATCCGTCTCCGCTCAGGCTTTACGGCCTCCCGGTTCAATTCAGCCCCAGCGCTGAGGCCGAACCCTGTTGGGGCACGATTAACTTTGATCTGGAAAAGGAACCCGGTGCACCGGTGCGCTATCCCTATTTTCAGGTGTTGGAATAGCCATGAATCCCGTGGGGAGGCAAGCCGGACATTCCGCTAGCCCCAAGACGAAATGTTATCATCGCCCAGGAACAGTACACTTCATGCATCACGCATCGATTCGGACGGCGAATATTCATCGCGCGATCGCCTTTTACGAGCGGTTGGGGTTTACGGTGTGTGAGCGGTTTACGACGGGCTACACGCTGGCCTGCTGGATGGATGGTGACGATCGGGTCGCGGGTTTGACGGGCCGCCTTGAGCTGATCGAGATTCCCGATCCGAAGCCCGCACCGGACGCCTTCCACGATGAGCATTATGTGGGTTACTATCACCTTTCGTTTGATTTGACCGATCGCGTTGCCTCCTTGCCGGAGTGGCTTGATGCATTGCGATCGCGGTTTGGGCGATCGGTGTCCCCCGAGGACTCAAGCGCAACCGAGGCTAGCGACATAACCGATCCGGATCGATCGGAGCCGACGTTAACGGTTTTGCTCGAACCACAACAGCAGCAGATTGGCACGGGAGTGTACGAGGTGGCGTTTATCGCGGACGCCGATGGTTTACCGTTGGAACTGATCCGCCGTTTGGCCTGATCGGGGCTGTGATGGGTTCGCTCTAGATCCTTGCCAAAGGCGGGATTTTAGCTCAGTTGCAATGGATCGATATCGAGTTCCACACTGACGGAGTTGGGCGCGATCGCTCGCAGCCGATCGAGATCAATCGCGATCGTCGCCTTGCGGGGAAATTTCAGCACCATTTGCCAACGGAACCGGTCAGCGATGCGCTCGATCGGAGCCGGTGACGGGCCGAGCAACTCCACCGACGATCGCTCACCGGCGTCGGAGGGAGCCGTCATCGGCACACCGACAATGCCCGCCGTGCGCGTGATCCCCAAATCCTCCGCCACGACATGGGCCAACCGTTCGATACTGGCTTGCACCGCCGCACCATCAACCCCGCTGACTCGCACGATCGCCAACCGGCCAAACGGTGGATATCCCAGCTCCCGCCGTGTCGCCAGTTCCTCGGAGACAAAGGCGAAATAATCGTGATTCATCACCGCCCGCACCACGGGATGCTCGGGTTGGTAGGTTTGCAAAATTGCCTGACCGCGATCGTCACCCCGCCCCGCGCGTCCCGCCACCTGGGTTAAGGTCTGAAATGCTCGCTCCGCTGCCCAATAGTGGGACATGCCCAGCAGCCCATCCGCCGCCACAATCCCCACCAAGCTCACCGACGGCAGATCCAGCCCCTTGGTTAACATCTGTGTCCCCACCAAAACATCCGCTTCACCCGCCGCAAACCGGGCGATCGCCGCGCGATGGGCTCCTTTGCGTCGGGTCGTGTCACTGTCAAACCGAATCGCCCGCAGCTCGGGGCAGAGCCGATCGAGTTCTCGCATCACACGCTGGGTTCCACTGCCGAAAAATTTGAGGTAGGGCGATCCGCAGGCGGGGCAGGCACGGGGCTGGATTTGCTGGTGGTTGCAGTAGTGACACCGTAGGCTAGGGGTTGCCTGGTCATGGGTGTGGTGGTAGGACAGGGAAACGTCACAGCGGGGACAGTCCATCACCTCGCCGCAACTTCGGCAGGAAACAAAGGAGCTATGGCCGCGCCGATGAATAAACAAAATGCCCTGTTTACCCGTGGTTTTGAGGTCATGTAGCGCCTGCTGGAGCGGACGGCTAAAAATTGACCGATTCCCGAGTTGGAGTTCGTTACGCAGATCGACAACACGCACGATCGGCATGGGACGATCGCGCACACGCTGGGGCATAGACAGATAGGTGGAGGAGTTGAGAGATTGTTCTGGGGATGGTTCGAGTGAAGCTATTTCACCCCCATGGTCGATCCAGGTTTCTAACGATGGCGTAGCCGAGCCGAGGACGATCGGGCAGTGGTCAAGCTCCGCTCGCCAGGTCGCGACGGTGCGGGCATGGTAGGTCGGGGCGGGCTGATCCTGCTTAAAACTGCTGTCGTGTTCTTCATCGAGAATAATCGCGCCCAGGTTCGGCAGTGGAGCAAACACCGCCGATCGGGTGCCAATCACCACCTGCGGCTCGCCCGTCAGCATTTGCCGCCAGGTGTCGAAGCGCTCACCAGAGGATAGGCCGCTGTGGTAGACCCGAACCCGATCGCCAAAGCGAGCCCGAAATCGATCGGTCAGTTGCGGGGTCAGGCCGATTTCAGGCACAAGGACAAGGGCGGATTGGCCGCGCTCAAGGACTGGCGCGATCGTCTGCAAATACACCTCCGTTTTACCGGAGCCGGTGACACCGTGCAGCAAACAGGATTGAAAGCCACGGGCCGCACTGAGGCGATCGACCGCTGCCTGTTGCGCCGGTGTCAGGGATTTGGCGGCATCCCGTTGGGGGATCGGGCTGGACTCCTGGCGTAAAAATTCACGATCGGCGATCGTCACACAGCCCGCCGCCTCCAGTTTGTTGACCGTGCCGCGACTCGATCGCGCCTGCTGCAAAAAGTCCGTTAGCCACAGTTCACCGCCACCGCGTTCCAAGATGGTGAGTAATTCCTGTTGTCGGGGTGTCAGTTCGCTACGATCGCCCCCCGTCAGCACGATCGCCAGCTTCGATTGGGGTCGATTCGCCTTCGGTGCTTCCAGGTAACTATCCAGCCAGCCCCGCTGCCGCAATTTCCGGATCGCCAATCCCGCACCGCGTACCTTTTGCCGCAGATAGCGATCGGTGTAGCTGTCACGGTTGCCCGTCTCGAACAGGTGCAAAATCTGACGCTCAGGCTGACTGATAAACTCCACTGGGTTCAGACCCGTGGGCAGCCGATCGCGATTCAGCCGTAGACGCCGCTGGGATTTTTGCAGTAACCCCGGTGGTAAGGCCGCGCGGATGGTCTGCATAAGCGGCGCACAGTAGTAGGTGGCGACACGATCGATCAATGACCAGTAGGTCGGTGGAAACAGACCGCGTGTGATCACATCTTCGATCGCCTTCAGCCGCGATCGCTCCACCGCCAACCCCGCCTCGGCCACAAAGCGCACCGCGATCGCCCCCACCTGCTGCGGCCCAAACGGCACGGATAAAATATCCCCCACCTCCACCGCTAACCCCTCGGGAACCCGATACACAAACAGCTTTTCGACACCCGGACAATCCACCAGTACTTCAATTAACGAGGTGGGGTCTGGGGTGTAGTCAGCGTTCGGTTCAGCGGCAAACAGTTGGGTCGCAAGCACAGGCCAGATTCGGAGAATGGATCAGAGAGGAGTCGGAG
>RDYZ01000092.1 GCA_004293855.1 Oscillatoriales cyanobacterium
CAAGTTCGATCGAAACGAAGCAACATGACGGTAAATCATCGATGCGAGGTGAGAGTGCAGTTGGACGCGGCCTTGTTTGGAACCGAGGCGGTAGAATTCGAGAGTTTTTTGCAACCGGTGTTCGGCCAAGGTGATTTGCCAAGCTTCAACTTCGCCGGAAATTTGGATGCGATCGCTTTTTTGGCAAATCCGTTCGACTTCCTTAGCAATTCGCATCGCCACTGCTTGAGCGCTGCGGCTGGCAGTTTTCATTTCTGCTTCCAACTCTTTGAGGGCGAATTCAGCCAAAGCCAAGACATCGATGCTGGAAACTGTATTGATTTCGGCGGTTTGTTCGGTGGAGGCGGCTGGAATGAAGTTGAGGTTAGAAACAGTGTTGCAGTTGACGGGGTTGGTGGCAGTTGTGACAGTCATGGCGTTTATCGGGTGGTAGCGCAGTGCGAGGACATTTTTCAGGGAGCGAGGCGGCAGTTGCTGGCGGTTTCGCTTGGCACGGCTGATTCAACTCTCTATGTATTGAATATAGGGAAATACAGATAGGCACAGTGATGCCAGTGTTCCACTCTCTCATGCAACATTTTTTGGCTGCCGAATCTGATTTTAAGCGCTGGCTGTTGACGATAGATTTTATTGCCTTCAAAGCCTGACTGTACAAGCCTTCTGAGCTGTTATGCGGGTGTGGCGATCGCGACAAAGATGGACGGTGTTCCGGGGCCGCTGAGTGGACAATTTAGCAACTGGCCTTTTGAGGGGGTTTTCGGCGTCGGAGATTGCGGAATTGAGACTCGGCAGAATGTAGCGAACTGCACTATCTTCAGAACCTACGCCACAGCAGTTGGGAAACCCGGTCAATTTAGAAATTTTCTTTTAAAAGGGGCAACGGCTTTTTTTGAACGAACCGCGAAGACGCAAAGGAGGCGAAGGAAGATAAGAGAAGTACAGAGGCCTGTCAAACCTATTCACGCCGATTCTCTCTCCAACACCAAAGTCACCGGGCCGTCATTATCTATAGACACTTGCATCATGGCTCCAAACAAACCTGTTTCAACTTTTAAGCCACTCTGGCGCAACTTTTCGACAAATTTTGCATAAAGTTTTTCGGCGGCTTCAGGGGCGGCAGAGCGATCGAACGACCAGAAGCCGACCTTTGCGACAGTCGCCGTAGAGAGTAAACTGACTGACCGAAAAAATTGGGATACAAGCCCCGTCTTTTTAGGACGGCTTTAATTCTGGATATTGTTAGCAACTGGCAGTATATAGCGGTTCTCAGAAAGATTCGCGGATGTTGTTGGGCTTGGGCCCTCTTGGTTTAAGCGGTTATATAAGCTGTCAGTCATACCTCATCTTTTTGATAAAGGCTATAGCAGTATAATAGAGTAAATAAATAGCCAGTAAAAATGAAAGCAAGGTATCAATTCCGTTTCTATCCCAGCAACCAACAGCAACAGAGTTTAGCTCAGTTGTTTGGTTGTGTGCGGGTAGTGTGGAATGATGCTTTAGCCGTTTGCAAACAATCCGAAAAAAAACCGAAATCGGCAAACCTTCTTCATCAGGTTATCACTCAAGCCAAACAAACTGAGGAAAGAGCATGGTTGAGTGAAGTCTCAAATATTGCACTACAGCAATCTGTAGCAGATTTGGAGACAGCCTTTAAGAATTTTTTTGAGTCATGCAAGGGAAAAAGAAAAGGGCGCAAAGTCGGTTATCCAAAGTTCAAAAAACGCACGAATAGCCAGTCTGCCCGGTTGACTCGCGGAGGCTTCTCAATCAAAGAAGATGGGGTTTATTTAGCTAAAATTGGTATTGTTAAGCCAATTTGGTCGAGAGCACTGCCGTCAGTTCCTAGCTCTGTCACAATCATCAAGGATTGTGCTAACCGCTACTTCCTGAGCTTTGTTGTAGAGATAAATCCCGATATAGTCGAAGCTAAAAAACACAGCATCGGCATCGATTTGGGTATTAAAACCTTTGCAGCAATGAGCGACGGAACATCAGCTAAAAGTCCAAGCTACAAACAGTTAGACCGAAAAAATCGCAGATTGCAACGCAAGTTGGCAAGGCAGCCCAAGGACTCAAAGCGCCGAAACAAAACTCGCATTCAGATTGCTAAATTACACAACCAAATGGGGGATACCCGTAAAGACTTTCTGCACAAACTATCGACCAAAGTTGTTAGTGAGAATCAAACTATTATTTTGGAAGATTTGAATGTGTCGGGTCTGGTCAAAAATCGGAAACTTGCCAGAGTAATTAGTCAGCAAGGATGGTACGAGTTTAGAGCTTTATGTGAGGCTAAATCTGAAAAGTTTGGCAGAGAATTCAGGGTAATTAGTCGCTCTTAACCAACTAGCCAAGTGTGCTCAGATTGCGGGTTTAAGTGGGGTAAAATAGACCTATCTGTTCGTTCGCTAGTGTGCCTTAATTGTGGTACTCAGCAAGACAGGGATTTAAACGCTGCGAGAAATATAGAAAAAGTCGGGATAGGGCATTGCCACGACTCTAAATGTACGCAGAGAGAAGGTAAGACCACGAAGGAGGCACATCTCGATGAAGCGTAAAGAATCCCCGCGCGTTTACGCCGGGGAGTATGTCAAAACCAGCAACTCGCCGCCGATGTCTTGTACGGACTTGTCCCAGCGCCCGCCGTCGCTGGCCGAGTCGGGAAACAAACGCAATTATAGGCATTTCCGAGCCATCCAGTCGAGTTCTGCTTCGGTGTCGGTGTCCGCAATACCTACAAGCAAGTTGAGTCCGCAGCCAATTTTGCCGATAATTTTACCGTTAACTTGGACTTGAGATGATTTGACTCGCTGGATGATGACTCGCATGGGAAATCTCAAACAGTCCTGGACATATATAGGGATAAATTCTTAGGTACGTAGTTGCGCTTCAGCGCTCTTTCCGATATCCCAAAAAGAGCGCTTAAGCGCAACTACGTACCTGGATTTTAAGAGCGCTTAAGCGCAACTACGTACCTGGATTTTAAGAGCGCTTAAGCGCAACTACATACCTGGATTTTAAGAGCGCTTAAGCGCAACTACGTACCTGGATTTAATGTGACAGTTGCGTCCAGGTTAGTTTTTCCCGAATCCTTTGCCGCGATTGGGTGCAGGCATACAGAGACAGTTTTCGATTTGCGATCGCAAAGTCTCGGTATCCAAACCCTGACCGATCAGAACAAGTTGGTTTTTCGGCTCACCTTTCCACTGGTCGTCATCCATTGAAAATCGCTTGCCGCTCAAGTGGAAAATATGCCGTTTCGGACTTTCTTCAAACCACATAATCCCTTTCGCGCGAAACACGTTTGTTGGCATTTGGTGGTCTAAGAAATATTGAAATTTCCTCAGAGAAAACGGCTTGTCGCTTTGGAAAGAAATTGAGGTAAATCCGTCATTGTCTAAATGGCCGGAGTGGTCGTGATGGGCATGATCGTGATGATCGTGATGATCGTGATGATCGTGATCGTGATGACCGTGATCGTGATGGTCGTGATCGTGATGGTCGTGATGATCGTGATCGTGATGGTCGTGATCGTGATGATCGTGATCGTGATGATCGTGACTGCTAGAAGTTTCCTCAGATTGGAAATATTTGTCAGATTCAAACAATCCGACGCTGAGGACTAAAGGTAAGGGAACTTGCGATTTTACCGTTCGCAAAATTCGAGCGCCTTCTTTGATATCGCGAATCTTAACTTCCAACAAATCTAAATCTGCTTCTTCAACCAAATCTGTTTTGTTGAGAATAATAATATCGCCGTAAGCTATTTGACTGTAGGCTGCTTCTGAGTTGAACAAATCTAAGCTGTAGTTGGCTGCGTCTACTACTGTAACTATTGAATCTAGACGGGTCATGTCGCGCAGTTCTGTGCCTAAAAAAGTCATCGCTACTGGCAGCGGGTCTGCGAGTCCGGTGGTCTCGACTACTAGATAGTCGAGCTTTTCTTGACGTTCTAAAACTTTGTAAACTGCATTAACCAAATCTTCGTTAATTGTGCAGCAGATGCAGCCGTTGTTCAGCTCGACCATGTTGTCGTCTGTAGTGACAATCAGTTCGTTGTCGATGCCGATTTCACCAAATTCATTGACCAAAACTGCTGTTTTCAAACCTTGCTGGTTGGTCAGGAT
>RDYZ01000093.1 GCA_004293855.1 Oscillatoriales cyanobacterium
ACAGCGGTTTCGAGCGATCGAAATTCTGCGTTCTGTCGTTGGCGGTGATAGAAGTAAGAAACAACGCGATCGATTGGATCACGCAAAAGAACAATCAGTTTAACTGTGGGGAGCGCCTGCGCAAGGCGTTGCGGCGCGGGGTCGGACACAAAATAGGACGGACTTGATTCACCCGATAACCATTGTCCCTGGGCTGGATGGGGCGCAAGCTGCGATCGATACCAGTCCAACCCGTAGTCAGCATAATCAGACCAAAAATTGATTTCCTTACGCAAACTCGACAGCACGTTGGGATGCTGGACGAGGTAGTAAAACAAGGACGTCGTACCGCATTTTTCAGCGCCAATGATGATGAAGTCCGGATCACGATCGCCCTCTGGATGCCAGAGTTCCTCAAGAAATCGTCGATCGTTCTGCACTAGGCGATCGTACATCGCCTGACGGTAGGCCACCGCCGCCGCGCTCATCTTGCCCTGACGGGTCAGCACCTCCGCTAAATTCAGTCGAATATCGGCGCGTTCCCGGTAGCGCATCGCCTCACCCCGCTGATCGAGCAACGTGACGAAATCGGCTTCGAGACGAGGCAATTGACCGGTCGTTTCCAGCACATCCCACAGCAAGGGATGATAAAACCACTGGCGTGTGGGATCGCAACGAACCGCCTCCAAATAGCTATCGATCGCCGCCTCATAACCCCGCACGTGAGCGAGCAAGCCGGATAGGCGAAACCAGGCGACGGCGTGGTTAGGATCATGCTCGGTGACCTGAGTGTAAGCATCGATCGCCGCGTCCCAACGTTCAAGCTGCACTAAAACTTCAGCATAGGCACAGCCGATCGTTGTGGTTAGTGTGGGATCAGCGCGGCGCGGCGCGATCGCCCATGCCCAGCGGTACACCCCCGCCGCGAGTCGCAGATATCGCCGCACCTCACACTGTCGCGCCACCGAGACGATCGCCTTCGCTAGACGCGATCGCAACCCACCGACCAATCGAACACCGACACTCATCTTCTCGTCTCCAAATGCCTACAGCCTGCTCTCATAATTTTTTGTCCTGGGACTGAGGTGAGGTTATGGCCTCCTAAATTCCAGGAACACGATGGAGGAGTTCCCGCAGCCGATCGCAATCTACCCACCAGTGAAAGTTTTCTTCCGCTGATAGATCTGCGACCTCCTTCATCTCTCCAAAAAGAGGGTAGTAAAGATGACCGCAGAAATGTGCCAATTTACAAAATGCTGGATGTGGGTAAGATTCAGGAACGAGTTCGATCACAACCATTCCCGCAGGGGCAAATAATACATTTATCAAACCCGCCCCATGGGGAGCCACGACAACTTTGGCACCCCGGACAATTGCAATCTGGTGTTCTAGTGACTCGTCTTCCATGAATACAATCTGAAACCCCAACTCTTGCAGCATAGCTTCAACCGCCACTTCATTTTGTAATGGCCGTTGAGAACTTCGACGACGGGAGATATAGATTCGCTCAGCGTTATGTCGTGGTTGTACACCCGACTTTCGTAGGATGTTCTCGCCAATTTTTCGACCCATCACGCCGACACGATGATCAAGGCTTCGTTCAGCAGTTGGGACAAAACCAGTTTTAACCACAATACCCATCTCTGGAGAAATCGGCTGCACTCGTTCACGATCAATACCCGCCCCCTCAACCAAACGGCGCGTCAGTTCCAATTGTTCTGCAAAGATGAACAGTGGGCAGTTAAGTTGTTGAAGGGGGTATTGTACAAGACTGCTAACGACATCCAAAACTTGGTGGTAGTAATTCTCCGTTGCCGCCAAAGCGAGAAAATAGCCAGTCTCGATCGTTTGTATTACAGGGGAGACAACTGCATATCCGGCAACATTAATCCCTGGCCGTCTGTCACGCTTGTAATAAAATCCCTGCTGGGAAATGATAAACTGCTGATGGTCTCCCACTGTTCCCAGTATGGCATCAGGAAGAGTGAGGATAGACTGGGTTTGTTCCACATATCGCTTCATCTCGCCTAAGAGAACCTCTCGCTCTTTTTGAATCAGTCCATGAAGATCATCCAACTGGAGAGGGAGAGGAATAGGGTGCTTGACCGGAAACTCATAGCGAATAGGAATCTCAGAATATTTGGATGGTGGGAACAGGCTTCCATCACAAACAGCTAATTCACGTATTAGTTGTTCCTGAAACTTCTGAACGCGAAGTTCTGGGTTATCTCTTACTCGCTTAAGGTCGGAATTCCAGATTTGACCTTGTTCTTCGATAAGATTAAGTGTGCGAAGAAACGTTAGAGAGTTTAGATTCAGAGAAAGATATGATTTTTCTTCTAAAAGGAGTTCAGTTGCCCGATCAAATTTTTGAAGTCGGGTTAGAGAATAAGCTGCTTCATAAAAATAGTCAAAACGATTTTTTCGATCTATGAGTTCTATTGCAGCTTGTAAATCTGAAACTCCTCCGAGCAAATCGTCCTGTTGTATGCGAACAACGCCTCTTGTGAGTTGCAGTTTACACCGTTGACTATTGTTCAAGTTACGCTGAAGTCCTTCCGTCACGATGTTTTCAGCTTCTAATAAATTCCCCTCGCGTTCAAGAAGTTCTGCTAGGCATACATAGCCAGGACAGTAATTGGGAAAACGGGCGATCGCTATTTGAAGTTTGGAAATTGCCCCGGAGATATCACGACGCTCAAGACAAGATATAGCTTGTTCATAAAAATCTCGAGGTTTTACAGTTTCTACCTGGACTTTGGGTATATCTTCATGATGCCGTGTCAAACGACGCAACCAATTGACAAGTTTTTTTGCAGGTTTGAAGATCATGATTTTTTGGGGAAGAAAAGCAACTATTGTGAACCTGATTTTCCCTCTGTTGACTTTGTAATCAAGAAAGAGAGAATATTGATTAGATAATAATAAAATTCAATAATTTTCAGAAAAAATTAGCGATATTTTTGAGGGAATGGTGCTGTTCTATCTCACAAAAATTGCTCAGGTGTATGAATTTTTTTGACACATCAGCCCTGGGTTAGCTGAATGTAGCGTCGCCGTAAATCCTCGGGCAGCAAATCACGCAGACTCATGCGGGTATAGCCCAACAGATCGCGATGGAGGCGGTGGAACGTGCGGAAACGTCGCAACAGGTGAGACATACTTGACGGTGACAGTATCGTTGCCAGCCAGATGCGTAGCCAGAGTTTGACCACAAAACGGCGATGCTGCTGGATAAGGGTCGGTTCGTTGTCGAGGACGACCTGAAATAAGCGTAGGGCGATGCGGGCAGAGGCTTGATCGACGGGAGCATCGAGCTGTTTAAAGGTCAGGTATTTGTAAGTATTGGCGAGTACCTGGCGTTTGTAGTAGGGCAGGAGTTCCGGCAGTTTGGTAAACGGGAAATTGTCCGGGGCTCGATCGAAGGCTGCTTCGATAACGCGACGCTGTGATCGCTCCATGCGGGTGACATTGGCCGATTGGGATTGTGGCACTTGGCGATATTGCAGCAGGGGAGCCTCGATCGCCACAAAGTGAAATTTTTCGGCCAATCGTAGCCACATATCCCGATCCTCGGCGGGCGGAAAATCGGGATTAAAGCCGCCAACCATGCCAAACGCACCGCGCCACAGCATTAAATTCGACCCACCCGCAATGAAATCACTCAGCAATAACTTGTCGTAGACATAACCCTGCCGGGTGTAGTCGCAACCCCGCGCCATGAAGCGCCCGTCTTCGTCGATATGGTCGATCCAACTGTAAGCCACTGCTGCCTGGGGGTGATCGCTGATCGCCTTGACCATCCGCTCTAGCTTGTCCGCCGACCATAAATCATCGGCATCGAGGAACGCGAAAAACTCCCCCGTGGCGTGGCAGGCTCCCCGGTTACGGCTTTCGCCCTGTCCCGCGTTGGGATAGCGATGAACATGAATACGCGGATCGCCGATCGCCTCGACGATCGCCGCCGTCTCATCCGTTGACCCATCATCAATCAAAATAATTTCCCAATCGCGCAGGGTTTGCGCTTGAACACTGGCGATCGTTTCCGTGATGGTTTTCGCACCGTTATAGGCGGGAATGATCACCGAAACGAGGGGATAGGGTGAGGATTTCGTTTCCTGGAATAGCGCCGAGAAATCACACTGATC
>RDYZ01000484.1 GCA_004293855.1 Oscillatoriales cyanobacterium
ATTACGGGCTTGAGCAACCAAGGGGCGGGAATGCCCGATGGGGGATTGTTCACGGCGGGGCAGTTTCGTCAGCAGACGGGCGATCGCCCCCTCGAACCGACGAACCCAGAACGCGGCGTGATTGAGGCCAAGGGCATCGGCGCGGATGTGCGAAAAACGGCGCGATCGCCCCAAGTTCATCAGTATTGGCTGAAATATCGTCAGGTATTGGTGACGAATTTTCGCGAATTTTTGCTGGTGGGGTGTGATGGGGATGGGGAAAAGGTCGAGTTAGAGTTTTTCAGCTTGGCGAAAACCGAGGCGGAATTTTGGCAATTGGCCGAAAATCCGAGGGCATTGGCGACCCAGTGGGGTCAATCGTTAACGGAATACTTGCAGCGGGCGATGTTGTCCACAGCGGCGATCGCCTCACCGGAAGATGTGGCGTGGTTTCTCGCCTCCTATGCGCGGGATGCCAGGGTACGGATCGAGCAACAGCCGGATCTCGCCGCGCTTCAGATGATCCGCGAGAGTTTTGAAACGGCGTTAGGGATTCATTTTGAAGCGGAGCGGGGCGATCGTTTTTTCCGGTCTACTCTGGTGCAAACGCTGTTTTATGGCATTTTTTCGGCGTGGGTATTGTGGCATCGTGAGGGGTCAAAAGGTGAGTTTGCTTGGGAGCGATCGTGGCGGTTTTTGCGTGTGCCAATTTTGCAAATGTTGTTCCATCGCTTGAGTGATCCAGAAACGTTGGAATTACTCGGTTTAATTCCGATTTTAGATGGGGCAACGGCGGCGCTGAATCGGGTGAATCGATCGGAATTTTTCAGCACGTTTGATGATAGTCAGGCAGTGCAGTATTTCTATGAACCGTTCTTGCAAGCCTTTGATCCAGATTTACGTAAAGAGTTAGGGGTTTGGTACACGCCGCCGGAGGTGGTGCGCTATATGGTGGCGCGGGTCGATCGGGTATTACGAGAGGAGTTAAATTGTGCGGATGGGTTGGCGAGTGAGGAGGTGTATATTCTCGATCCCTGTTGTGGAACGGGGGCGTATTTGGTGGCGGTAATTGAACACATTGCGGCG
>RDYZ01000219.1 GCA_004293855.1 Oscillatoriales cyanobacterium
GTTGTCAAATACTTGCGAATGGTCTCGTTAAAGCGAGTTTCCCGGAACGTGCCCTCAATCCCGAGATAGGTCACGCGCAGGTCAGAGGGGCAGGTGGATCGCGCCTCCTCGATCGCCGCCGCCACCGCAGCATCGAGCGCCACGGCCTCGTCCTTCATGGAGACACTGGAGTCAATGACAACCACCAGATCCACCAGTGGCACGACGGACGCATCGTCTTCGATAATCTCGATCGTCGGTTGACCGATTACCGGCCAAGCCACAACCCGACCCTGGCAACTGGCATCATCGGTTGTCCCCCGATGCGCCGAAATCGCCCCAGTCTGATCCGGCGTGGCGTTGCCTGTGACCAAACCGCGATCGTAAGCGGGTAATGACCAGGCATTGAAGTGGAACTGGCGCGATCCTTCAACATCACTAAAGCCCAAACTCAGCAGAGCGGTGATATCCAGCACGCCCACAATCGGATCGCGATACCAGAAGGCCGTAAGGGTCGAACCGGCAGTTGGTGCAGGGTCGCGCCGGTACTGAATACTGGGCTCGCCACCCCCCTCAAATGTGAAGCAACCAGTACCAAACGCTGTGCCGTCACCGTTAAGAACCGCAAATGTATAAGAGGTCGGTGTAGAAGCTGTCGTCATCGTTATAGATGTCAATGGGGAAAGAGTTGAGAGCGATCGGTGGCTAAATTAATTGAGGCGAATCAATTTAAGCGGTGGCTTTATTACCGTAGGCATAACTCGATTGCACCTGACCCTGGGCATCGATCAACTGAGCCACATCGCCCCGATTATTCCAAACGGCACGGCCAGACCCAAAGCTGAACCCGCCCGTTGCTGCATCGATTTGATTGGTATAAACACGAACCGACTGACCAGCATCGATGACCGCACCTTCGGGAAATGTGAACACTTGATTCACGCCTTCCGACTGAAGCTGCCAACCGGAAAGATCCACAGCCGCCTCGCCCTGATTCGCAATTTCGACGTACTCGTCCGCTTCCGTGCGTCCTGTTCCATCGTACTGGACGTGCTCGATCGCAACGTTCACCACCGAGGAAGAATCATCAGATACGGTGGATTGACCCGAACCCGAACCTAAATTCCAGGGGATAATTTTGCTGGGTTGGTCATCGGGAAGTGGGCCACCGTTGGGAACAATGCGATCGTCGGCGAGTGAGGTTTCAAAAAAGAAATCGCCCATCACGCCCGAATCATGCTCACAAATGCCTTCATCCGTATACAGGATGATGGTTCCATCCTGGCGAAAACCTACCCCAACCCAATTGGAATCATCAATTTGCCAAGCGTAACCACCCGGCATTGCAGTAGCAAGATCCTTATTCATGTGTTTGTTCTCAAATTGTGGTTTTCGTGTTCGTTTTTTGGGGAATACAAAGGGGAACGAATGTCCGGTTTTGGTTATTCGAGCTGGATCGAAACCGTCGCTAGGTCTAAATCGTAGGGAAAATCCTCATTGCTTGCGGCTAAAGCTTTTTGGAAAGTTTCCTCATTTGCAAACTCACTCACGCGGAACCACCAGTCTTCAAAGACAATGACACGACCGTCGGGACAACGATGAATCAAAAGATGATCGTCCTCCCGAAATTCATTGCTAGTTTCTAAAACCTCACCACCGATCGCATCGGCTAGAGCTTGAGCACTCGGTTTCCAGGCTGATGACATAGCTTCGATTCTCCAGTTTGCCCTATTCGGTTGACGTATCTCAATTAGTAACAAATTGAGATACATTTCTTTACTTACGCTTCGCAGTGTAGTCCGCGATCTTGCGAACCAAGCCACAACAAAGGTGTACTTCTTTTTCTAGTATTTTTCTTGCTTTGTCAACCTCTTCTTTACCTTATTTTTTGATTGACCTCTTCGCCGAGTTTTTAACTATTCATCTTAGGTCTTTATCCTTATACAGTGAGGATTTCAGGCTTGCTATATCAACAAACCCAAGAGGACTGTTTACCTGGTAAAAATACTTAAGAGTCTTGGGTCAACCCAGGTCGATCCAAGCCCAAGCACCCGTCATCGAGACCGCTTCAATTACGAACTTAACTGAATATATAGTCAGTGCGGAAATTAACGGGACAGCATCGGCAAACACGGAGAGAAGGCGTTAGTTGAGCCTATTCAAAGTGAATAGTTTATATTTCGGAATATTGTGATTCAAGTCGATTTATCTCGTTTTCTATTGAATTGACTATAAATACTTATTCATCCTTCAAGCGAGATTTTTGACACGGTAGAAATACTTACGGATATCTGGTCAGTACAAGTTAATGTACTCATAAAATAGCTTCTCAGGATAGAGCTTGCACACAGCACGCGATCGCAATCACGATTACATTTTGCCTGCGGTAAAATTTGTGATTTCTCTTGATTTAAGCTTGACATAATTCTGATGACAATTGATCAGTTTTGTCAGAATTGAAGAACGATCTAAACCTAAGGAAATGATGACATTGAGGCACGGTAAGCACTTTTGAATAGCCTTCGGGATACGCACAAAGCCCAATGCATTCAAATGCATTCAACGGCATAACCGCTGGCAGAATCTAACCCGCAAAATTCGTCATGACGTGGGCCGCGATTGGCTGTTCGCTTCCCTGCTGACGCGGATATCCGCCCTTTCCGTCAACTCGGGCTACAGTGGATGAGACGAGTGTGGACGATTCAAAGGCTGTGGCTGAATGATTGGAGAGCCCTGAAGCTGTAAGGGTTGTAGCAGACGCGAGCTCAACCGTAGCCTCCCAAACAGACCCTAGGGTGAAGCAGACTTTAGCTATGGCGTTGCAAAACTCCATCTCGATCGGTGTGCCTGCCGTATTGATACGTACACCCGCAGAGGGGGGGTAGGGTCTGTGATCGATGGAAGCCCTAGGGCTGATCCAATAAGGGGTACAGTTTCTAGGGAGTTGGTTGGATTGGGAATGAAATCGTTTGTCCAACCCGAATTCTAAGATTTTATTGATAGCAAATCTGCACCGCCTCTACCCTATTTCTTGGTTTTGCTTATGCAGTCTGTTCGCTTATTTCCCTCCCTGATGGCTCGTTTGATTGCATCATTCACCGATCGTCTAGGGTCTAAAATCTGGCGGCCATTCGTTACCCTCCTGATTTTGAGTGCAACGATCGTGCTGCTGATTTTGACCTCGACCCAACGAGGCGTCGCGATCGAATTTACCCCACCCGATCGCAATGCTCCGGGGCGCGTCATTATCGATGGTGGTGGAGCCCGCTTTAGTACCGATAGCCTACCGGATCGAGGTGCGCCATCCCAGCCGATCGATGGCGGAGGTGCACGCTTTAGCGATTTTGATTTGCTGATCGAGGGGACGAGATCGATCCTATCCGATGATCAGGAATGCCCAGTCACGGCCATCATTCCCGCGACGAATGCTGGTCTCACTCTGTCACCCTATCCACGGTTCTTCTTTCATATGCCACCCTATCCCGGTGCATCGGTGGCGTTCCGCTTGGAAACGGAAAATGGCGATCTGGTCTATGCCACCCAGTTTGTTCCCGAAGCGCGGGATGGAACCTATGAGATTGCCTTGCCGACCACCTCGAATTTACCGCCGCTAGCGGTGGGCACAATGTACCACTGGACGTTTGAAATTCCGTCTGAGAATTTAACGCTATCGGGTGGCATTTTGCGGGGTGAGCCGTCCGAGGAATTTGCGGCGGATTTAGCTGCGGCTCAGCCGATCGAGCGGGTGCGTCTGTTGGCGGAAACTGGCGTTTGGTTTGATGCCATGAGCGAAGTTGCCGATCTGGTACGTAGCGATCGCACCAATGCGGACTATGAGCGCCTGTGGGATGAGTTGTTGCAATCGGTTGACCTGCAAAAGATTGCCGATCGAGCGTTGCTCTAAACCCTCGCCTTTGGCATTCTCTTCGGTCTAAAAAACCAAAGCAGGGGATCGAAACTCGATCCCCTGCTTTGGTTAGACGATTCCGGTTGTGCATAAACCGTGCGTCACGGTTTATCACCGCTCATGCAGCACTCCGGAACAGGTTATGTCGCAGACAGAGCCGGAGCAAAAGCCGCTTTCAGGACGTCCACCTTGTCCGTTTGCTCCCACGGCAGATCGATATCCGTTCGACCAAAGTGACCATAGGCCGCTGTGTCCTGGAAGAAACGACCGTCACGCTGTCCGGGAATATTCGTCAGGTCAAAGGTTTGGATAATCCCGGCAGGACGTAACTCAAAGTTCTCACGTACCACATCCAAGAGCTTGTCTTCATCCACCTTGGCCGTGCCGAAGGTTTCGATCGTGATGCTCGTCGGGCGTGCCACGCCGATCGCGTAGCTCACCTGAACTTCACACTTATCCGCTAGACCCGCTGCAACGATATTTTTCGCCACGTGACGGCAAGCATAGGCAGCACTGCGATCGACTTTTGTGGGATCTTTACCCGAGAATGCACCACCACCATGACGCGAGTAGCCGCCATAGGTGTCAACGATGATTTTACGTCCCGTCAAACCCGCGTCACCCTGAGGGCCACCGATGACAAATTTACCGGTGGGGTTGACTAAAAAGCGGGTATTTTCGTCCGGCTTGATCTCAAGCGTGGCGAAAATCGGCTCGATCACGTGAGTCCAGAGATCCGCACGGATTTTGTCGCGCACGGCGTTATCGTCCGTGATATCGCCGATCGCCGCATCATGCTGCGTCGAAACCAAAATCGTATCAATACCGACGGGTTTATCGTCTTCGTACTGCACCGTGACTTGGGTTTTACCGTCCGGGCGTAGGTAGGGCAACTCACCGGTTTTGCGTACAGCAGCAAGACGGCGTGACACACGATGCGCCAGGGCGATCGGCAGGGGCATCAGTTCCGGTGTTTCGTTGCAGGCAAAGCCAAACATTAACCCTTGGTCACCCGCACCGATCGCATCGAGTTCCGCCTCGCTGGCTTCATCGCGACGCTCTTGGGCAGCATTGACCCCTTGGGCAATATCCGCCGACTGTTCATCTAGTGCCACAAGCACGGCGCAACTGTCCGCCGAAAACCCGTTATCAGAATTGGTGTAGCCGATTTCTGCAATTTTTTTGCGAGCGAGCTTGACGTAATCGACTTTCGCATTGGTACTCACTTCGCCGGTAATTAAGACGAGGCCAGTGTTAACCACGACTTCCGCCGCAACTCGACTATGGATGTCTTGGGAGAGTAAAGCATCCAAAATCGTGTCGGAAATTTGGTCGCAGATTTTATCAGGGTGTCCTTCGGTGACAGACTCTGAGGTAAAAAGATAGCGGCGAGACAAAGACAGGCCCTCCAAGAAGACTAGGCGGCTATTGAACAGTGGGGTAGTGGGGGAAAGCGCGACAGTCAGCTCGTTCGCTTACCATAATCTCGCTATTCTAGCGCTTACGATGCCCTCTAAACTTCCTTTAGGTTGTGATGAATCCGCCATGATCGCTCCTGCTTCTCGTTCCACGTCCCTGATCGAAACCCGATCAGCCCACGACTTTACCCACACCTACAGTCCCCCCGCAGCGGCGCACCGGGCTCGCCACATTCTCGTCAAGCCGAATCTTGGTTATCCCGAACCCCATCCGGTCACGGTTTCGCCGTTTGTCTTGCATCAGGTGTTGCAAGGGCTGCGTCGTGTGGCGCCTGAGGCTGAAATTACGATCGTCGAAGGGGTTTGCTCGGCGGTTTCGTTGCGCGAGATTGTGAACATTCACGGGATCACGGATCGACTCGATGCGGGGATGCACATTCTCGATGCCGACACGCTGCCGATGGTTGAGTATCCCAATCGATCACCCCATCCTGTGCGCTTTAAAACCATGATCGCCCCGGCTATCCTCCAAGCCGTGGATTGTCGAATTAGTGTCGGAACCTTAAAGCGAACCCACCTCAAGGGTGAACCGCTGATTTCGGCCTCGCTAAAAAATTTGTACGGTTTATTTCCCCGTGCACACTATAAGGCTCGTAGCTCCAACTCACGCGGCCAGCTCCATCGCCCCTCGGTTCCGGCGGTGCTTCAGGATGTGTATGGCTGTATTGGTCACCTATTTGATGGCGCGATCGTGGATGCCACTCAAAAATATTTCAGCCAGGATTGGAAGCCCAATAAAGGAACGGCGATCAACTGCGATCGCGTGATCTGGGGCGAGGATCTGATCGCCGTTGACCGCCACGCTTGTTTAACCTGTGATGAACCCATCCCCGCCTATCTCGCGGCGATCGAACAGCAACGATCGCAATGGAGCGACTTACCACCGCAGCGTTAACCGCATTGTTTACCCCACGCCGCATTATGACGATTTACTTTTACAAAGCGGATCAGCCCTACGGCTGCTTTTCCAATTTTTCCGCCCACAGTGTGGAGCTGGCCGGACGATCGTGGCCGACCGCCGAGCATTACTACCAAGCTCACAAGTTTTTCGGTAGCGATCGTGATCTGTTTGAACGCATCCACGCCGCACCGACCCCCGAGGCTGCCGCCAAGCTGGGCCGATCGCATGTCCAGGCTTATCGGCCCGACTGGGATCAGATCAAGCTGTGTGTGATGACGGACGTTGTGCGTAATAAATTTCAGCGCCATCGGGAGATTCAGCACATCTTAATCGCGACGGGCGATCGCCTCCTGGTGGAAGATTCACCCGTTGATTATTTTTGGGGCTGCGGCGCCGATCGCAGCGGCACGAATCATCTCGGCCAGATTTTAATGCGAGTACGCACCGAACTCAGACACGCTAGTGCCTCACGATCGCGGCTCTCCCCAGAAACCCACAGCGTCAGTCACCGCGACCCATCCCCAGAAGGAACGCAACTCCCCTAAAATTGACGATCGGAACGTTGACCCGTAGGCTCCCCGCCCGAGTTGCCCACCTTTAAGCCCAAGACCTTCCGCAATAGGTCGTACCAGAATGACGCTCCCATCGAGATCGCGATCGCGCTAATACTCCAACCCGCCAACCGCTTCACCCAGGGCAGTTCAACCTCCGTCATGGGTACAGTCCACTCATCCTCAGCCTGTAACTGCAACATCGATTCATCCCAGCCCAAGGGTAACGACACATCATCCAACGATTGGCGGACATTATCCTTAATCGCGTCCAGTTCAGCACTGAGCTGTTCCGGTGTGGCACTGTTCACCCCCTCGGAACCCTCCTGTGAGGACGATTGTTCCGCAGACTGCATCTGAGACTGGACTTGTGATGTGGCAAATTCTGAAACCGTCGCCCGTAAAACACTGTCGCGCGACAGACTATCGACAATAAACAGGGTGTCGGCATTCGTGGCAACCGCAATCAAAAAGCCAATCAAAATCGCGATTCCCCGTGAATTACGCTTGTAAACCCCCGAGGCCCGCGTCATCGATTTATCAAACCAGGACTCAATCTCACCCTGAAGCACCTGTAAGTCCTCTTCGAGATCGTTCGATCGCCGTTTAACGTTGGTGGCGATCGCCTTCAGGCTGTTTTGCAACGATGGTGGTAGCTCCGGCAAGTTACGCAACACCGCATTAAAACTTTGATAGACCTGACTGTCGGTATCCGTGATGGTGTCCCGCAACTCCTGTAACAGCTCCTGTTTATCCCGCACCAGGGTAAGAATTTCGTGCAAGTCTGGCTTGAGGGAAGCAATCAGAGCCGGTTTGTCCGCTTCGCGATAATACTTGTCGTGCAAGTAGGACAGTTGATAGAGAAAGTAGGGCCGCGCCGCATCATCGAGCGAAATGAACGTTTCGCAGTATTGCACCAACCCCGCCAAGGTTTGCCCCATTTGGTTAATCACCACATAGAGCGGCATTTTACCCTCGGCAAAACTCAGCATAACTTGCTCATAATCCCGCGCAATTTGCCGGAGCCGATCGGTGGCTAAATCGTGGGATTCTTGCAAGGCAAGGTGTTTCACCTGACGCAAAATCTCTTTGAGTTGCTGACGTTTGAACTCTTCGAGGCGGGAGAGGGTTACCAGCCGTCCGATTTTGGATAACTCAAAGGTTTCAATGACAGTTTGAGCAAACGTATCGGCGGGAATGTAGGAGGGAGCGCTAGCTTGATGGGCGAACGGATTATGGGGTTTCGTGCCGTCTTTGGCTAAGATGCGCCCAAAGACGGAATACAGCATGGCGGACAGTCCATAGCACCCACGCACCAGCCCACCGCTCAGTTTCCGCATCAACACCGCCATTTGCCCGGTGGCTTCGTGGTTGAGGGTATTGATGAGCGGGTGATTGTAGAGCCGATCGGTCAGGGTTGTCGTGCTCTGGACGGCCCGATCGATCTCAGCCGTCTGGGAGCTGCGATCGGACTTGGCCGGACTGCCACCATCAAGCATGAGATGAATGGATCGTTTTAAATGATCGGCTCGCCATTGCATCACCGTCGTCAGTAGCTCATGAATTTCGGACGCGAGCAAACTGAGAATGAGGTAAATGAAAATAACACCGAGGGCGATATCGATGACTAGCGGTAGGCTCATGGTTGATAGGGTCGCAGGTCTGGGATCGGAATCGAGCGATCGTCACGATGGAAGCAATGGATCGTGCCATTCGACTTGACCTCAAGTGTAGACATAGGCCAGGAGAATGTTGAGCAATTGCGCCGATTCTTAACTGGGTGGTATGGATGGGGTCGGGGAGGCCGCGACAGCACTGGAGGCGGTGGCAACCCCAGCGAAGTATTGGGTAGCGCGTTCTAGCAACGCTTGGAAAAAGGCGGAACGCTGGGTGTGAGCGATCGTTTGGGACAGGATGGCCTGAAAGCGTGATGTGTCCCACGGGCGATCGGTCTGGGCGGGGCGGGTGGTGTCCGAGATAGCAAAGGACTCGGTGTCCTGGGTCTCGAAATAGACGATCGCACTGGTTCCAATGACGTGAATCAGATAGGCCGCGCTCAGACCCTGGGCGGCGCTGCCCGCCAGAAAGGTAACGGGGTTATGTTTGAGCAGACCGGCGATCACCTGGGTGGATAATTCGACCAACCCCAATTTCAGTAGCATTTCGACGATCGCGTCAAAGCCTGCACGGGCTCGATCGAGCGACAGATCGCGGTGATAAATTCGACTGAGATCGATGAGGAGTTGTGTGCCGATACTACCAGAGGCGAGGAGATCCAGGCTGGGGATGGGGTTGGCCACTGTGGCGGTGGCGGCGATCCACTGGTAACGACGGACGATCGGCTCAGCACGATGACGACGCAGACGATCGAGGCTGAGTTGAATCCCGGCAATGGCTAGGGTGGACGCGCGTTGGATCTGTTGCCACACTCGCTCCGATCGACGCTGAACCAGGGTTTGATCGATCGTAGTCAGCAGTGGGGCAAGCTGGGGCGATACGGTTCCGCGAGGTGCAGCGGCCACCGGAAGAATACGATCGGCAGCCATCAAATCCGACAATTGATGACGGATACTGCCCAAGACCCGATCGCGATCCGCCGAACTCACCAAATCACTTTTATTCCACACCACAATCGTGGTTTGTCCCGCGCGTTCAAGTTGTTCGAGATCACGACGTTCACTAGCCGTGAGATCGCCTGCGATCGTGTACAACACACAGTCCGCAAGCAGGGCACGGTGCAAATCCGCTGAGTCTGAGGGGGTGACGGAGGAGTGAGAGACCCTGGACGGGGATTCGCGATCATCCGTTACCTCTCGCGATCGGCGGTCAGCGCGAATCGTGATTTCCTCCCAATTGATCCCAACAGCATTGCCAGTTTTAGAGGACGAGGCGATGGCGGGCGTAAGCTGCTGAATGATCGTTGATTTCCCCACGGCAGGCAAACCCAGCAGGGCGATCGTGAGTTGATCTCGATCCAGCGCTGCGGTCAAGCGGGTGTGTTCGCGACGCCAGTGAGCGATCGTGGTCTCGATCTCGATGAGGGTGTCCACCGTTGCGCCCGGTTGAGCCGTCTCAACCACCGAAGCTTCATCCTGTGGAGCCTCTGTCCGCGCTAAATCCAGCTCACCCTGGAGGCGATCAATCGCCACACGCAAACGATCCAAAGCTGCGATCGCCCCCGGACGATCCCCCGTCGGCTTCTGAAGTGTCGTCACCGGCGTTGTCCCTCGCCGCCGCCACAGCCAGGTTCCCAGCCCCAAGGCACACAAGCCGATCGCCCCAAATCCATCCCCACTCCCGACTTCAGATCCCCAAGATCCCCACTGACTCAGGCCACTCCACAGCGCCAAACCTGCCGACAGTCCGAGACCACCGACGAGAACGGGACGTGAAACGCGAACGATCGACTGTTCAGGCATGGGGTTTGTGGAATGCTGTGCTTACTCGAATGATCCCAGCGCATCGACCGGCAATGACGATGCCATTATTTATCTACCATTTAAACGTCTAATGTCACGCATGAGGATGGGTGGACAGAGGTTTCAGGGCAAACGCATACTCATTTTCGACGCTCCAAAAGCAAGATTTCGAGCACTGAGCGGAGTCGTTGGTGTAGCCTTCGCAAAGCGAATAGTGCGGCCACTGTTCGCGGACACACCCAGGCTTCGACCAGATCCGCCTGCGATTGACTGACGCACACAAAAAAGGAGACTCGCGTTTACGAATCTCCTTTTTTGTTTTAGATGGCGGGAGGCGGATTTGAACCACCGACCTTCGGGTTATGAGCCCGACGAGCTACCAGGCTGCTCTATCCCGCGTCGCCTGTGGAAACCACTATAACCCGTTGTTTTTAATTGTGCAACCCCCAATGCCAAACCAATCGGGCAAACCAACCCCAAGCCAGCGTTTTAATCCGATCGCCAAACTGTCACAAATCGCAGCGAGGCGACCGATCGAACAGCCACGATCAACATAGTTTTTTGGATTCAGGCGGTACACAAGATGACGTCACATGATGCGCGATCGTTGGGTGGATTTTCCGTGTTGCTGGTATTCATTGCCCTGATCGCGTTTGCGATCTTGCAATGGTTACAGATTCCATCGGGGAGTTTTCTCGATTGGATTATCGGTTTAGCGAGCTTTTGGTGGCTGTTGGCGATCGTCACGATCCCGTGGAATATCCACTTTTCGGCCAAACAGGCGCTTGATAACGCCACCATTTCCCGCGAGAAAGACATCACCGTCGATCCGAAAGTTGTCGCCTACGTGCGTCAGGTTGCGTCCCGATCGCTCATTGTGGCGATCGCCCTGCATCTCGTGTCAGCCGTGGGCCTCTATGCCCTAGCGGCCAGTGGCATTAGCGCGATCGGCTATGTCAGCAGCATCGCGGCCTTGCTCTTTACCGGTTTACGACCCGCGATCGTCTTTTACCAGTACCTTGTGAATCGTCTCAATTCCATTGACCGATCCTTCAAATTTCCACGGGAAGATGTGCGTACCGTTGACGAACGGCTCACGGAAGCCCTTGCCACACTTGAGATCACGATCGAGCGCGTCCAGCAGCTCGAACAGGAACTCAGTCTTGATCAGGCGAATTCCTTTGCCACACGGCAGGCCGCCCGCCTCCAAGCTCTGACCGACGAGTTACAGGCGCTCAGTGTTGAGCAACGCCAACAGACGATCGAAGCCCAAGCCGATCGCGATCGGCTGCGGGCAGAGGCCCGGAATGCGATCGCCCAAATCACCGCCGATGGGCAGTTCCTCGAACATGTCCGCGAAATCATCCGCTTTGTCAAAACCTCCTAGATCACCATTACTCAAAATCACAATTTTTCAGGTTGACGACAAAGCCGATCCACCGGTCTGGGTGCGATCAGAACGGCGATTGCCACGGCATTGGAGTCACGATCGCCCGTGAAGAACTTCCCCAAGCTGTCCGCAAAATTGTTCGGTCACGGGATAATAGAACCCCGTTCGTTTCGTTCTTAAACTTCTGACTGACACGCACTTATGAGTACCCTCCCAACCCTGACGACTCCCCTATCCGTTGGCGTGCTTGGCTTCGGTGGCCTCGGCCAAGCCGCAGCCCGCATCCTAGCGCCCAAGCGTGAGATGCGTCTTGTAGCCGCTGCGGATGGCAAAGGCTACATCCACGATCCCGCCGGACTGGATGCGGACACGTGCATCCGTGCCTATGCCAGCACCGGAACCCTCGGGACGATCGCAGCGGGAGGCGTACTCAGTCAGCAAAGCATTCCAGATTTAATCGCCGCCGCTCCCCAGGTTCAAGGCTATTTTCTCGCCCTGCCCAACCTGCCCAATACCTTTATGGCCTCGGTTGCCCAACAATTCATTGCCTCGGGCTGGAAAGGCGTGCTGGTCGATGCGATGAAACGGACGAGTGCCGTCGAACAAATGATTGCCCTACGGGATGACCTCGCCCAGGCCGGTATCACCTACATGACGGGCTGTGGTGCCACCCCTGGCCTCCTCACCGCCGCCGCTGCCCTCGCGGCTCAAAGCTATGCGGAAATCCATGCGGTAAACATCACCTTCGGCGTTGGAATCGCAAACTGGGAAGCCTATCGCGCGACGATTCGTGAAGATATCGCCCACATGCCTGGTTACGACGTCGATCGCGCCCGTGCCATGAGTGATGAGGACGTTGCGGCCCTGCTCGACAGCACCAACGGGCTGATCTCTTTGGAAAATATGGAACACGCTGATGACATCATGCTGGAACTGGCGGGCATCGTCGATCGCGATCGGGTCACGGTTGGCGGTGTCGTTGATACCCGTAACGCCAAAAAACCCCTGAGTACCAACGTCCAAATTACCGGACGGACCTTCGAGGGCAAAACCTCAACCCATACTTTCACCCTCGGCGACGAAACCAGCATGGCGGCGAATGTCTGCGGCCCGGCCTTTGGTTATCTCAAGGCCGGTATCGAACTACATCAGCGCGGCATCCACGGCCTCTTTACTGCGGCTGAAATCATGCCGAAATTTGTCCGCTAATTCCCCCGTTAATCCCCAGCCACCGCCTGGACTTACGCCCACGATCGGCCAGCGCGTAAGTTCAGGCGGGTTAACCTGGCCGGAGGGCGGCCATCCTCACCCACGATCGGCGTGAGTGCAATGCTAGGATCGGGGCGATCGAGCCAGAAACCTGGCCGATTCGCTATAGTTCCCAACAATATCCCCCTCAAGTTCACAGACAGTTATGGCTATGAATTCCGATAACTTGGTGCAGTCGCTACAAAATAGCCTACGCGTTACCGTTGGTGCGGCCACATCGATCGTTGAGGGCATCCAAGATCCCGTGAAACGCGAAGAAGCGATGGCAACCTTCCAACTCGACTGGGATAGCATGACCGAAAAGCTCGCGGAAAAAGGCGAAGTCGCCGAACGCGAAGCCCGCGAATTCCTCGAACAAACCTTTTCGCAAGCATCATCAACCCCAAACTCGACCACAACGAACCGAGCCGCCGCGCCGCGTCCTCAACCTTCCCATCAAGCGGCTCAGGAGTTGCGCGACCTCACCGAAGAACTTACGGCGCTGCGCCAAGAGTTAGAGCAGCTACGGTCTAAGGATTCGTAATTTTTGGCCGTCACAGTATATTTTTGACTGTCACAACGGCTGAAACTTCGACCTGATCGAGACACATCCAGGCCGACCGGCGAGCGCTTCTTCGTATTTGTGAATGTCGCGTTACAGAACTTGAAATCTCCCCCCAGGTCTGAAACAATACAGGCGTCTTGACTGCAAACACTGCAACCAAGACGCCTGTATTGTTGTGGATGGGTGTAGAAAAATCGCTAAATCTGGACTCAACCGGGCTAGACCGAACCCTCTCACGGCAGATCAAACCCTCTATTCTTTCTCATTGCCCAGGTATAACGGTTTTATGGGCCAGGGTTCAGCTCACACCAACGCCCCAACACCAGCCAATCATCCTCAAACTAGTCTGAAGTCCAAGACTCTGAATACAGCAGATCAATGATTCGATCGCGCAGCAGGTAGCCATAATCCTCGAGTTCCTGCTCGACCGAGTTCCATTCCCGCGCTGGGATGTACTGACATAGCGAATAAATCGGCTGATTTCGGCCAATCGTTCCAGAAGCGACCAGCTCGCAAGCTTCATTGCGAATGGTGTCGATCGTGTATCGCGTCGTAATTAATGTCGAAGTCATGGTGATTCTCCTTGGAGGTGCTGACTTTTTTTAAGGATGCTGGAATCCCTCGGCGAAAACGACGAAAACGACGTTACGAGAGAGATATCAGGCCGAACGCTAGACCATACGTTTAAAAGCGGCAGAGTCCAGAGATTAGGGGTAAAGACTAGATAATAGATCAAGCCTGAGAGTCTAGCGTTGATGAGGGTCTCGTCTCACGATAACAAAAATGCGAATAACCGTGGCGAGAACCGATGAAGCCCTAGTATAGGTGTCCGATGTCGATGCAAGCCTTCAAAACTTATGAAGTTCGTTAGAGGTCAACACTCATAAATCAATTAAGTTTTAAGAATATGCCCGCCCACGTGACCGAGCGATCGCAAGGGGTTGAGAGCTTGAACAGATCTCGAGCTAAACAGGTGGTCAGAAGCCGATACTGGGGTGATCGAAACCTTGCCGTTCACTCTGATCCACATCTTCTTCTCAACCAAAAGTCGGTGTAGACCCTGGAGCACTGGACTAGAATCGGCCAGATCCTGTGGTCTGTGGGCAGTTGCGAACCCGTGACCCTCCCACTTCTCTTCGTTTGTTCAACGCAATCCTTACTCCAGCATCCGCAATTGTACTGAATTAGCTTGGATATTCTGAACGCAAGCCGAGGAAAAGTTCCGCACGCACAACTATACATGAACAGTAGTATCACGGAGTACACTCCCTCAGACTTTTTTTTTACATTTATTTGGCTTGCTTGGGTTTTATCGGAGTTTTATCTGGGTTTTGTCTAAATCTTGGGTGGGCGGATAGACGGTGCTAGGGGAGCGAGGGCTAGGCCGATCGGTGGATCGGGCGAGGTTAGGCCGAATTACGGGTCAGACGAGTCCAAGCAGAGATGTGATGCACCGAGGAACGGGAATGAGGGTGAAGTTGTTGGCGAACATCAGCCCAGTACTGTTGCGTAAAATCAACGTAGTTGTAGTTGCAGTGCCGTAGGCAGGTTTCGATGCGTTGGTAGCGATCGAGCGACCAATCACACAGTAATCTCCAAGCCGGTGACAAATCGAGGCGTTGGGCAAACTGTTGGGCGATCGCCTTGCGGGGCGGCAAATAGTCGCTGAGCCAATAGTGCATCAAGTCGATATAGCCCGATCGCTCAAATACGGTGCGCTGATAAAAATCCTCGGCACTCAGCCCAAACCGCTGGAGTACACGTTGGGGGAAATAGCACAGGCGATGCTGGGTATCTTCATCCAAATCGCGCAAATGGTTGTAGCACTGATCCAGCGCACCAAAGGCACGCGCCCCCGCCGCCAGTTCGACGTTGAGATCGGGAAAAACTTGGAAGAGTGAACCACCGAGGCGATCGATGAGACGATCGTAATCGGTCATCGTGGCGATGACGAGATCGTCGCGATGGTAGGTGGTAACAGCTTCGAGATAGCGCTCCCAAGCCGAGAGTGCAAAGCTATGGCACGGATCACGATCGCAGGGAGCCGTGTCGATCTCCGCCTGCCAAAGATGAAACATCTGTCCCAGCTCCTGGCGATACGGAGCCTCGATCGGCAAGTCGCCAGTCATTTTCAGGTGCTGCCAAGAATGACGAAATTGCTCAAACTCCTGACGTCTGCCGTTAAGCCACGCCTGTTCCGCCAGACGATCCACCGTCCGAATCCAATGAATTCGAGTAGACCAGACGGCGCGGATTTCGGGCGTTAAGTACACCAGCCAGGCGGCATTGTCTGCATCCTTGAGTGCATCGTCAGAAATCGCGTGACCGTGAGAGGAGCCAAACCCTAGGATTAGGTGTTGCAGTTTGGGTCGGAAGCCAGATAATGCGGTGACTAGCAGCTCCCGACAGGAAGATAGTTCAATCAATAGTGAGCACCCCGAGCTGTTAGCGAACTGCGCTGCATAGTGGTCGCGATCGCGGCAACTTATGCGGTCGTCTTACCGGCTATTAAACCAAACCTTTTCGCGAGACTCTCAGGGGGTCAGTGTCGGTGTTGGTCATGCCATCGCGTTAATTTTTCGTGGGGATTTATGCGATCGAGACCTACTTTTGGGGGGGATCGGGGAGCGGATGAGATGATGGGTTCTCGGAAGATTGGCCTAGAAGTTTGGTGTGTTCTATCCTGTGGCGATCGGACCCATCCAAACAAAATCCAAACATAAAAAAAGCTCGACCATGACGGATCGAGCTTTCGCAGTTTCTGGGTGATGAGTTTTACAAGTTTGTCAAATTGTAAAGTTGTAAAATTGCAATTTTACGATTTCAGATTGATCGACTCAGTCTGTTAAAGCGAGTCAATCTCAGCCGCCTCAACCCAGGAAATATCCCTGCTTAGAGCGGGTGAATCAGCAAGTCAGGAAAGAAGCGATTGAATTCAATCAAAATACCCGCAGTGATGAGCATCCAAAGGGTCGCAATGACCGGTGCGGTCGAGAGGTAGGTTTTTAAACCGTCCATCGTAAACTATCTCCGTTGAACTAGTGGCAATCATAGTCAAAATTACGGGCAAACCGTAGTGCCGATATACATCAGACTACGGTTCAGCCGATCGAACTGAGTCCGAATCGACTAGCGCGGCGAAACCGTAATTTCGTCGTCCTTGGCGAACATTTCACCGCTCGAAGCTTCTTTGAACGCTGCCAACGGCCAAGCCGCAGCACCCAAGGAGCATTTCACCGCCAGGGGCACATCGATGATGATTTCTTTGGTTTCAGGAGATTTCTCGCCAGAAATTGCTTGCAGATAGCTGCGGCCCGCCCAGCCGATCCAGCCTGCGATATAAAGGAACATTACGCCGGGGATCATGAAATCACCCGCGCGATCCCAACGGCCATCGACGACCAGGTGGGGCAGACCTTCTGAACCGCAGAGCAGTTGCTCACCGTAGGAGGCAAACCGTGCTTTGGCTTGTGGGGTTTTCGCTTGCTTCGCCCGAGCGATGAAAGCAGGGGTATCCTTACAAGGGGTGAGGGTTCCGACATTTGCAGACGCGGTCGGCGCGAAGCCAAACCAGAGACATGCCGTCAGAACCAGCGCCAGTAGTTGTCGCATAAAATGATTCCTTAGAATTACAAAACGTTACAGGACTTTAAACGTTTATCTGAACGTTCGTTGCGTGGGCCTCTCGGATCAAGAGCCGTGAAGCTAGCAACGGAATTGAAGTCTCGATCGCGCCTGGAACAACGAGGGTTTAAATTCACCAACCGAGTTAGTGAGAAACCTTCCCAAGCCGAGGATTGGAAGTGGTTTTTATTCACGTTCACGATTCAACGATCGAGGCTCATGAAGTTAACCGAAATTAACCTTCGCACTTGCACCAAAAAGACCGTCGATATTGCCGTAGAACCCAAGATCGGCAAAGGTCTGCGTAGAATGCTATCACAAAAACTCAGCCTCTCTTAGCGCCTGTTACCCGTCGTAATTTCTAACCATGCCTACCGTTTTAGCGATCGAAACCAGTTGTGATGAAACCGCCGTTGCTATTGTTAAAAAACGCAAAGTTTTAAGTAGTATTGTGTCGTCTCAGATCGAAACGCACCGGCTGTATGGTGGGGTGGTTCCTGAGGTGGCGTCGCGTCAGCATTTGGAGACGATCGGGGCGGTGATTGCGGCGGCATTGGCCGAGGCGGCGATCGGTTGGGAGGCGATCGATGGCATTGGGGTGACCTGTACGCCGGGATTGGTGGGGGCGTTGATGGTGGGTCTGAGTGCAGCGAAGACGCTGGCGATCGTTCACAACAAACCGCTGCTCGGGGTGCATCACCTGGAGGGTCATATTTATGCCTCCTATTTATCCGAGCCGGAGCTTGAACCGCCGTTTCTCTGTTTGCTGGTGTCTGGCGGACATACGAGCCTGATCCACGTGCGGGATTGTGGGGATTACGAGATTGTGGGCCAGACGCGGGATGATGCGGCGGGTGAGGCGTTTGATAAGGTGGCGCGACTGTTGGATTTGGGGTATCCCGGTGGGCCGGTGATCGATCGCGTGGCGCGGGATGGCGATGCCACAGCGTTTAAGTTGCCGGAAGGTCGGGTCAAACTGACCGATGGGACGGGATTTCATCCCTACGATTCGAGTTTCAGCGGGCTGAAAACGGCGGTACGGCGGTTGGTGGATGGGTTGCGGGCCAATCGGGGGTTAGCGGCGGACGAGACGGCGGCGTTACCAGTGGCGGATATTGCGGCCAGCTTTCAGGAGGCGGTGGCGCGGGCGTTGACGAAGCGGGCGATACGGTGCGCGACGGATTTGGGGTTGACGACGATCGCCCTTGGTGGCGGGGTTGCGGCCAATAGTCGGCTGCGATCGTGTTTACAAGCAGCGGCCCAGGACACCCAGATTCAGGTATTGTTTCCGCCGATGCGATTTTGTACGGACAATGCGGCGATGATTGGCTGTGCGGCGGCGGATCATTTGGCGCGGGGTCAGGTGTCGCCGCTCACCTTGGGGGTGCGATCGCGGTTGCCCCTATCCCAGGTGCGATCATTATACGAAGGCGAACCCTAGGCACGACCATGATCCCAGCGATCGTCTGGAATAACATCGGGGCAAATTGACGTAGATCACGCCAGTGCTAAATCATTGCGGGGTATGTTGAGACTAGGATCGTGGCTCCGTGGCTGGATCGATCGGCCAGATAGCCACATACAGCCGTGGGTTGATTTTGGGATAGTCGCCGATCGTTTTCGCTCGGCATTCTTTTGAACTCGACACAGTTTCACGGTTCGCTCCGCAGCCCTCTAATTTTTCCAGACATCACCATGGCGAATCTTGCCTTTGACACACCGGCTACCCTCGGAATTTCTGTGGGTAACTTTCCCTTTCCCATTGAGTTTCCCCTTGATTTCAGCCTATTTCCGCCCGAGATCATGCTAGAGGCGATCGGTGGCATTGAAAGCGGATTTTTCAATAATCAAACCCTCGGGGATATTAGCCGTTTTGTGGGAAGCGTTCCAGGATTTGAACTGCCACCCCAGCTCAATTTGATTCCGCCGGATGCTCCCGTTCTTTTAGGATTTATTGATGGTGTAATTCCCAGTCGTGAGTCCGGTTTTATGGAAACAACACCGCTGAATGTCTTTAGTAACCGGATTAATTTTGCTGAACTTCTGCTCCCGGTCCGTGTGCTGAGCGATCAAGCGGAAACTCTCAGCCTTTCGCTGAGTGATAATGAAAATAATCTAGGCGGTTTTGTGCTGCTGGGCGGTGACGATCGCGTGACGGGTTCTCCGGCGGCGGATTACATCACGGGCAATCAGGGGCGTGACACGATCGACGGCGGCAGTGGTGGCAGTGACGATAACGATCTGATCCGTGGCGGTCAGGGCGATGATGTCCTCAGCGGTAATGCTGGCGATGATATTCTCCACGGCAACACAGGAAACGACCTCGTTAACGGTGGCGAGGGGTCGGATTTTCTGCGCGGTGGTCAGGATAATGATGCGTTGAATGGTGACGCTGGGGATGATTTCCTCGTGGGTGATTTGGGTCTCGATACCCTCACCGGTGGAGTTGGAGCCGATCGCTTTATCCTGCGGGTGGCGGCGGAGGCGACGACGGATGTAACGCAGCTTGACACGATCGCGGATTTTCAGGTCAGTGAAGGCGATCGGATCGTCGTGGCGGGCGATGGGGTGAGTGTCCAGGCGATCGCGGCGGGTGAGGATGCGCTGCTTCAGCTTGGGGATGGTTCCTACGTCGGTCGTGTCACGGGTCTGGCCTCGGTGGATCTCAGCGGTGCGATCGCGATCGTGTCCACTGGCGATCTGGGCTTAAGCTTGGGTTAGGTGGGTCATGGGTGTTTCGTCTACGTGAACCTTGAGCGGGCAGCCTGTAAATCGGCTACATTCGGCCAAATCAAGCCAAATTCAGCCCAATCAATCAGGCCGTTCTCCGCCTATTCTTAAGCACGATCGCGTTCCCCGCTATAGTGTCAAAGGACAACGTCGCGAGTGCCAGAGTGATGGTGCGAATGACCGAAAACGCTCGGGATCAGCGTGCGGGATTGTGACAATCCGGCTGAATCGAGCCATCACGTCATCGATCCATCCCCAATCGCGTCGTTGCACCCTTCCTAATTCCAACTCAAAACAGTTTTCGACAGAGGCGCGAGCATGGCATCCATTCGTGAGTTGCATCAGCAACTGGTTTCTAAAGAACGGTCAGCACTGGAATTGACCCAAGAAACGCTGCAACGCATCGACGCCACCGAGCCCCAGCTACGCAGCTTTTTGCACCGGACGAGTGACGCGGCGATCGAGCAGGCGCAAGCTGTCGATGCCAAGATCGCGGCGGGTGAACCGATCGGCATTTTAGAAGGCATCCCGATCGCCATCAAAGACAACATGTGTACCCGAGGCGTACCGACCACCTGCGCCTCCAAAATTCTCGAAAACTACATCCCGCCCTATAACGGAACCGTCGTCGAAAAGTTGCGCGACGCCGGGACGATTTCCGTCGGTAAAACCAACCTCGACGAGTTCGCGATGGGCAGCTCCACCGAGAATTCCGCCTATCAAGTGACGGCGAACCCCTGGGATACCGATCGTGTTCCCGGTGGTTCCTCCGGTGGTTCGGCGGCGGCGGTGGCAGCGGGTCAGTGCGTCGTCGCCACAGGGTCGGATACGGGCGGATCGATTCGTCAGCCCGCTTCCTTTTGCGGGGTTGTGGGTCTCAAGCCGACCTATGGCCTCGTGTCGCGTTACGGTCTTGTGGCCTATGCGTCCTCTCTGGATCAAATCGGCCCCTTTGCCCGCAGTGTCGAGGATGCGGCGATTTTCCTGGAAGTGATGGCCGGGTATGACCCAAAGGATTCGACCAGCTTAAAGGTTGACGTTCCGAACTATGCGGACGCACTGAAATCGGAGACGATCGCCAACCAAAACGGTGACAAACTTCGCATCGGCGTGATCCAAGAAACCTTTGGTGAAGGACTCGATGCGGAGGTGGATGACTCGGTCAAGGCAGCACTGAAGGTCTACGAAGATCTCGGCGCAGAGGTGGAATTTGTTTCCTGTCCGACCTTCCGTTACGGTTTGCCAACCTACTACGTGATTGCACCGTCGGAAGCGTCGGCCAACCTCGCCCGCTACGACGGCGTTAAGTATGGTCAGCGGGTCGAGGAGTCGGACAACCTAATCGATATGTATGCCAAAACTCGCGCCTTGGGCTTCGGAGCCGAGGTGAAGCGGCGGATCGCGATCGGTACTTACGCGCTGTCATCCGGCTACTACGATGCGTATTACCTCAAAGCGCAAAAAGTTCGTACCTTGATTTGTCAGGATTTTAAAGCTGCGTTTGCCCAGTATGACGTGTTGGTGTCGCCGACCTCGCCGACGACGGCGTTTAAAGCGGGCGAAAAAACTGATGATCCGCTGAGTATGTATCTGTCGGATTTGATGACGATTCCGGTGAACTTGGCCGGTTTGCCGTCGCTGAGTTTGCCCTGTGGCTTTGATGCGAAGGGGTTACCGATCGGGCTGCAAATTATCGGGAATGTGCTGCAAGAAACGAAGTTATTGCAGGTCGCATACCGGTATGAGCAGGCGACGGAGTGGCATACGAAAACCCCGGCGCTTTAATCTTGAGCTTAAGTTTTAGAGCAACGCCGATTCAGGCGGTATAGCCCGATCTCGACACCTTAGAGATCGGGTTTCTGTATCCACTAAAACTATGGAATAGCACAAGCTTCCTATTGGAATGCCATAGGTTTCTTAGAGGAATAGATTATCCTAAAGAAATGCTTTTTTCTAACTTAATCTAAAGTGCAATCATTCTGGCTAAAACGCGCTTCTTCCCAGACATGCCTCACCGCTCTACGTGTCGCTTTAATTGTCGGTTCCATCCTCTTCGTGATTAATCATGGAGAAGCATTGATCACACGCAAAATGAACCGTACACGTTGGATCTCAAGCGCACTGACCTACTGCGTCCCATTCATTGTCAGTCTGCATGGACAGTGCCATGCCATAGCGAATCGAGACAATACCTAATCCCTCTT
>RDYZ01000094.1 GCA_004293855.1 Oscillatoriales cyanobacterium
GCCCACGCCGCCGAACTGACCGCGACCTATGGACTGGCGATCGAGCAAATCACCGATACGCTCATCCTCGAACACGCCTATGAGTTTGGCGTCGATCAAGGCTTGGCGTTGGCCTCGTTCGATCAAGATGCCATTCTTCTGGCTCAAACGGCCACCGATCCCGCCACCAACCCAGCCACCGACCCGGCCACCGGTTCCAGCGTTAACGAAGTCCCGGACGAAGCCACCGTGGATAGTTTTTCGCTGGGGGATTTTGTCGATGTGAACTTCCTGCGGGCAAGCTTCGCGGCGGACTTACTGACGGAATATCGCGTGCAAAACGTCTATAACGTCGGCAAAGCTGAAACCGTGGGCTTCCTTGAGGGACGCGGTCGCACCTTTGGCGGTCTGAATCTCTCGGCGGCGATCGACTTCGAGTTTTATCGCAGCACCTACGCCGCGCAAATCGACGCCAACACCACCACGATCGACACCGATCAAAGCGGCGCGATCGACGATCTCGAACTGTTCGACTACGTGACCGGCGACGGTTTAGAACAGGGGCTCAATCCCTCCAAGCTCGTGGACTTTGCCGCCTATCGCGCCGAAGGTTCCGCCTCCGCCCAAGCGCTTTTGGCCTACTACAGCAAAACCAATCTTCAGGACATCACTTACCGTGAGACCCTAGAATTCATGTTTGGCGCGGGCTTAGAACAAGGGTTTGCGCCGTCGAGTGCGATCGATCTGGCCGCTATTCGCACGCAGCAAGCCTCCTCGCTCGTCGCGTTTTATCAGGTCAGCAGCATCGAACAAGTCAGCCTCACCCAAACGTTTAACTACGCCTTTGGAGCCGGGTTTGACGAGATCGGCGCAGCGATCGCGACCTAACACCGATCAAGGTAAGTGCATGACCATTTGGCAACCGGGACACCGCCTCGCGGGCGGCAAGTACACGATCGAACGTTTGCTGGGAGAGGGCGGTTTTTGCGTCACCTACCAAGCGCGAGACACCACCGATCGCCCGGTGGCGATCCAAACCCTCAACACCGAACGCAGCCAAGCGCGGGAGCTAAATCTCTGGCAGCAACATCTGGCCAATACCGCGCTGCGACTGGCGCACTGTCACCATCGGCATATTGTCGCGGTGGAGGAGTTTGTCCTTGATGGGTTGCGGTGGTGTGTGGTGCTGGAGTATCTGCCCGGTGGTAGTCTCGATACGATCGTTGAGCGCGATGGAGTGTTGCCGGTTCCCCAAGCGATCGCGATCGTCGAGCAAATCGGTTCGGCGGTGGCATTGATACACGATCGCGGCCTCCTGCACCGCGATATTAAACCGCTGAATATCTTGACACGCCACAACGGTGAGGCTGTGCTGATTGATTTTGGCTTGGCCTCGCCGTTTCAACAGGACGTGGTGGAAATTCAGGAGGATTACACCTCGCGGGGGTTTGCGCCGATCGAGCAGTACGATCGGCGGGCGAAACGGGGAGCGTACACCGACGTTTATGGGTTAGCGGCAACGCTGTATTTTCTCGTGACGGGCGAAATTCCCCGATCACCCCTGACCCGGATTCGCGATCGGCAAAACGGTCGCCCCGATCCCCTCGTCCCTCCCTCGGACTACTGCCCCGACCTTCGCACCTCGCTCGAAGCCGCCATTCTCAACGGTCTGGCATTGCAGCCCGAAGATCGCCCCCCCACGATCGCCGCTTGGTTTGATCAACTCGGCCTTGAACCCCCAGCTCCAGCCACCCAGTCCCACGCGGCCACCCCACCCCCCGAACCCCGCCGCGATCCCCAAACCGAAGCCTACGCCTCGGCGATCGGCCTGCGGTTTGAAGCGCTGCGATCGGCGCTGGAGACGGGACGCTGGCAAGATGCTGATCGCGAAACCGATCGGCTGTTACAGATCGCGACGGGGGTAAAATCCGGCGCACCGATCACGATCGAGGACATCGAAAATATTCCCGGTCGTGACCTGCGTACGATTGCGAGTTTGTGGAATATCTACAGCAGTGGCCGGTTTGGTTTGGCCTATCAGGCGCGACTGTGGCGATCGCTGAACCAGGATAGTGATCGGTTTGCGGCGGTGGTGGGCTGGTCGGTGCAGGGGCGGTGGCGCGGCTATGGCGAACTGAGTTTTCGATCGGACGCTCCGGCGGGACATTTGCCCACCTGGGGGCGACGGGGCAAACTCTGGGCCACCCTGTGCGATCGGCTAGAGGCGTGCCACATCGGGCAAAGTGAGGGCGATTAAAAGTCCCGTGATAGCATGACGGCGTTCGTCTCTCCCCCCGCAGGACTCCTATGGCTTGGCAACGTCCCGACGGTCGCGATCGTGATCGTCTCCGTCCCGTCCGCTTTGAATTTGACATCTCCACCGCGCCCGCAAGCTCTGTTCTAGCCTACAGCGGCGATACGAAAGTTCTCTGTTGTGTGACGATCGAACCGGGCGTGCCGCGTTTCCTCGAAGGCAGCGGCCAGGGCTGGCTCACGGCGGAATATCGCATGTTACCAGGGGCGACCTCCCGCCGCCATCCACGCGAATTTCTCAAACTCTCAGGACGCACCCAGGAAATTCAGCGTTTGATTGGCCGCAGCCTACGAGCCGCGCTCGATCTCCAGGCTCTCGGTGAGCGCACGATCTATATCGATGCAGACGTACTCCAAGCTGATGCAGGCACGCGCACCACATCGATCGTCGGCGGCTGGGTGGCGCTAGCCGATGCGATGAATCGACTGGTGGCGGCTGGCGAGCTGGAAAAATCACCGGTTACCCGCACGATCGCGGCGGTCTCGGTCGGCATGATTGAACAGGAAACCTTTCTCGATTTAAACTATCCCGAAGATGTGGCGGCGGCGGTCGATTTTAATGTGGTGATGAACGACCAACTGGATTTAATTGAAGTCCAAGGAACCGCAGAAGAGCAAAGTTTTAGCCGATCGCAACTGAATGAGATGTTGGATTTAGCTGAAGTTGGTATCCGCGAGCTGTTCACTCAGCAAACTGAAGCACTAGCCACCCGAAAATCGGTATAAGTTATCATCAATTATAGTCCGTGAATTTGAACTCTCATTAAATCGAATCCGTGCCATCTGGAAATTTTACATCATAGGGAAAAAAACGCGCCGCAACACCGATCGCGCGAATTTCTACCGCCGGTAACATCGGCAGTGCAATCTCCGTGGTATAGGCACTAAAGAGCCAAAAATTGGCACGATGGGTATGCTCTTCTACGATCTTTAATAAATCGGCTTCATGTTCAACAATAAATTGATGACAACTTTCTGAAAAATCCGGAAAACTTACACAGACTCGCTCAATTAAATAATCGGATAGCACATCTGTGACATAGGTTTCATAGTCACGACGATCGGGGTTGGTGAGGGCGAAAACACCCAGTCCCGAGGTCACGATCGCCAGGATGCTGAGCGATCGTCTAACCCATTGACACGGAGTAAAGCTTAAAGGCGGCATCACGGTTTACTACTCAAATTTAAGCCCGAGGTTTTGCGGCCGCATCAAAAATTTAAGCGTTCGTCTGAGATTCCTAACGCTTAAATTTGAGCCGATCGTCAATCCTCGGCGATCGGGCAAACTTGGGTGAGCCATCACGTGCGTCATCATCTTGAAGTCTGGAAACCCGTGGATCAGGTTGTAGCATCACGGCGAAGAAACAGGGCACGGTAAACGGGTTCACCATTTTCGAGGGTGTAAAGTTCACGCTCCGTCGGGACAGGCATGGGATTTTCGGCTAACCATTCCGCCGAGGTGCGGGTAAAGGCTGGATGTTCGGCAAATCGATCACACATTTCCTCCTCCACTTCACACACATCCGATTGTAGAAACATTTCCCCACCGATCGCCAGGTATTTCGCCAAGGTTTCCACCAGTTCGGGCTGAACGACCCGGCGTTTTTGATGACGTTTTTTAAACCACGGATCGGGAAATTGAATGCTAGCTCGCTGCAATTTTCCAGCAGGATAGGAAGCGAGAATATCGGCGATCGTGATATTGGCGTTACAGAACAGAAAATGCAAATTATCGAGGTCTTGTTCCTCGCACCATTGGTTCGCG
>RDYZ01000485.1 GCA_004293855.1 Oscillatoriales cyanobacterium
GCAGAAAATCAGCAGATTCTTCAACTGGCGATCGATCGGCAATCCGATTTTGTCCCGACCTCGACCTCAACCAATGCCGATAATTATCGTGCGTCTTACGTTCTCTACCCCAGCTTTTTTACCGATTTTTATTACCTAGTCAGTTCCCGGTTACGTGCCATTCAAGCCGAAGTCCTGCAAGCGCTCCACTTGCCGGAATTTGACATTGATGAACTGGAAATGCAGCTCACGGCCCACGGCAACGGCAATTTTTATAAGGTTCACAACGACTCAGATGGTGAGGTGATTAAACGAACGCTGACCTATGTGTATTACTTCAATCGTGAGCCGAAGCCGTTTCGGGGCGGTAATTTACGCATGTATGCCACGAACTACGCCAATGGCTGGATCGCCACGCCCAACTATCAAGACATTGAGCCGATCAATAATCGGATTGTGCTGTTTGATAGTCGCTGTATGCATGAAGTTTTACCCGTAGAGAGCGATTCCGAGGTGTTTGGTGACAGTCGCTTTACCCTCAATGGTTGGCTACGACGCCCTTAAACGGGGTGGACTCGAACCATTCGCCAGCCGATCGCAGCTGATCGTCGCCAGATTGAAAATCGAGGACTGAACGATCGCGGTTAGACTAGATCAGCGCCGATAGGCAGCACCACGACCCTTCTGAACGAACGTAATACCGTCATCCTATGCAGAAACGCACTCCCCTCGAAACGTCTCAACTGATGAGCCGTGCCGAAGAACTGATCGCCGCCGCATCGAATCGCTATCGCATTACCGTTCAGGTGGCGAATCGTGCTAAGCGTCGCCGGTATGAAGATTTTGAAAATCTGGAAGAATCGACGATGAAGCCGGTGATGCGGGCGATCGTCGAAATGTCGGACGAGCTGACCCAACCGGAAATCATCGGCGACTAGATTCCCACACGCCAACACTCGGGGGCGATCCCGGTCAATGTTGCCCTAACACACTTGGGGCCGCGATCGTGGTTGGGGGTTTCGCCTTCGAGTCGTTACCTGGATACGCGAGGCGTTGTTCAGGTGTGA
>RDYZ01000486.1 GCA_004293855.1 Oscillatoriales cyanobacterium
GGAATTATTTCTAATTCATTAGTTGCAGGCGATGTGACGATCTTAATAATTTCTTTTGCTGGTACCCGTTGTTCGTTTGCAGGGGAGTTTCCATCGCTTTGGGACTCGATCTGGGCAGAAGCGGGGCGCGAGTCGATCACTGCATCGGCTGCTGCCTTCCGCAATTGCCTGCCCAGATAAATGTACAATCCCGTGGATGTCACCAGCAGCAACAATACCGCCACTAGATTTAGGTAAATCCCGGCACCGAACAAACCAAAGAACAGCAGCCACGGACTCATCAGCACCACTGACTGCAACCAAGCTAACATTCCCAGTTTGCCAAAAGGTCTGGCGCGATAAAATCCCCAACCCAGAATTCCCACAGCAACCAATACCAGTGCAATTGTGGCGGTATTTTCCGATGCCACGATCGGCATTCCGGTTGCTTGCGCCAATACCGGCTGTAACTGGTCGATCGCGCTGCGGTCTAGTAATAGCATTAAATTTTGGGGTATATGAAATAAAATTGCTCTTAACATATCCAAACCTGTCCAAAAATAGCCCGATCACTAAGGATAACTCCTGAGGGCTTCTCGACCCACAATCGCCTGCTGCTGTTTTAACTTTTGGGCGATCGGCTATTGACACAAAAGACTTTTTATGATAACACATCCGGTGTGTCAATCGATTTTAGATTGTAGATTTTAAATTTTAGATTTTAGAGGCGACCCCACGGATAAATTCGGGGGAAGAGAGGATTTGAGATTTTCGATTTGGGATTGATTCCACCGATAAATCACGTGGCGGAACATGCAGAAATTCGCTTGTCAAACATAAGAGGAAGAGGCGTAGGAGTGTCGATCGCGCGGAAGCCGGAAGATTTGCCAAATTTGGCAGGTCGGGCTTCAGGACGAATTTCATGGTGTTTTGGATGCCCGAATCCGCAACAACTGCGAAACAAACAAGGTTTCAGGCAGTCTGTCCGTTTGGGGGAAAACGTCTGAAACTCTTGTCATGTATAGGTTTAGTTAACGGGTACGGCAGGACTTGAACCTGCGGCTC
>RDYZ01000095.1 GCA_004293855.1 Oscillatoriales cyanobacterium
AACCCGCCTGCTCAAAATGCCGATCGTTGGTCAGTGCCGCCGTAATTTCCAGCGAACTCATAATCAAAAACGAGGTCGCATCAACCAGCGACCATTGCTTATCCACTCGATCGCGCAATAACTGCCACGCCGCCCGCTCCGTCTTGGCATCCACCCGAACCACCTGCACATACGACGCTGACTCGATCGCCGTGATGTACTCAAGCGCCTGTAGCCGAGGCAAACGCAGCGGACTATCGAATAGTGTGATCAGCTCCAGCAAAACTAAATTGCTTGTGACCATCACCCCTGGCGACTTCTCGGTGCGTGCAAACCAAGTCTTCACTTCAGCGTGGTAACGCTCCGACCGGACAAACAAATTTGCCCAACCCGATGTATCGATAAACGTCCGCTCAATCACGCCCCAGCTCTTGCGCGATCGCATTGCCTAAATATTCATCGTGGCGATCGCTCAGATCATTAACCTCCGAGGTCAACGAACCCACCAAACTCGCCAGCGGATCATCAACCGGCTCTAACAACGACTGTAACAGCGTAATCGCACACGCTTCGACCGAAACTCGCGATCGTCGCGCTTCCGCCTCAAGACTCTGGCGTAAATCTTCCGGTAAGTTCAACGTTAATGATTTCATTGATCTTGTCTGTACAACGACGATCTTCATCTACATTCTACTGATACTACCGACAACCAAATTCAGTCAGCAGTGCATTACCGAAACCCCAAACCTAGGGACTCTTTGAATCACCCTCCGGCTCTGCGGGCTTCGTCAACAGCTCGATCGGATCTTTGAGCAGCTTCCACACCGTCCCCAACGTCTCCAGTGTGAACTGTCCCGTCACAAGCAACAGCACCACCACCATAATCACCGCACCCGGAACCACCTTTTGTAACTCCTTCGCATTCTCACCAACCCAGGTACTCGATGTCGTCACCGCGATCGGTAATCGCCAAAACACCAGCCGCGCCCAATTACGCCAATCGCGCCAACCCTGCGGACGCCGCGCCGTCATCTCCTCAAACCGCCGCCGCGCCAGCTTCACCGACGATCCATCCCGCTGCGCCTCAAACAAACACCAGCCCGCCGCCTGCAACCGAAACGCATCACATCCACCCCAATCAAACGCGATCGCCTGATTCGCCTCCGTCAGCGCCGGATCATCCGACGACGGCAACCGCACCAAATCCCACGCCGCCGCTTCATCCAAATCCTCCACCCGCAACGTCTGAAACAGATTAAAAAAACGCGACGTAAACTGCTGCACCCCACGGCTGTAATCCGAAATCGTCTGACGCGACGCGATCGCCAACATCACCACCCCATCATCCACCAACGCCCGTAACACCTCATAAAAATCATTCGGAAACACCTCCGGCTTATCGAGTAAATACTCAAAATGATCGAGACACAATATCGGCAAAATATTCGCCTTGCGCCATGCCCGCAACGCACGATCGAACGCCAGACGATCAAACGGTTCAACCTTCAGCGGCTTCTCCAACTCGCCCCGTTTAAACTGCTGCAACAACCCCGTACGCTTCCGAGGAATCTCCTCAAGCAACGCCGTCGCGATCGCCTGATAAAACGCCGCTTCCGATTGAGAATTCGCCCGCCCAAACTCCACATACACCGCCACCACATCCCCCGGCCTGGGCATCACCGTCTCGTACGTACGACACACCTGCCGCAACAATGACGACTTACCCGATCGCGCCGCACCAACCAGATTCAGACTCGGCGGCGTACTCATCGATGCACGATCAAAAATTTCGCGCAAATTGCGATCGCGACCAACAAAATGCCGTCGCTCCGAAATCGCGCCCGTAGTAAAAAACGGATTATTCATAATTCCTAGAAAGCGATGAAGCCATAGCGATCACCTCCGATATACACGCGAGCCAAAGCATCACCACAGGGGTACATCAGGCTATAGATAAGTTTCACGCAGATTGGTTAGGACAGACGTAACACAAGTATCCTGCTTACCCAAAAGTAAGCTAGAAGCTTGCGCTACGCAAAAGTTACATGTTGTCCTAACCATAAAACAAGAAACGATAGATGAAATCATCCATGAGTCCCGGCGATCGATCAAGTCCCGCATTCTCCAAATCCTCGTTCATCTGTTTTTCTAAATCGTAACGACAGACATACCCTTGATCTACAAGGTTTCTGTATCGTTCATTGATTAAATACTCAGCTTAACATCAATGAGATCGTGCAATGGGAGCACGATCTCATTCAACCACAACTAAGTATAGGCGACGCTTATGAAGATCGCCGTCACAACGAGTTGAGCTATCATGATAGGCAAGCCATACCGTAGGAATACCTGAAAACTAATTTTTCGACCGTGTAATTCCGAGATGCCAGCCGCCACAATGTTAGCTGAAGCTCCCACAAGTGTTCCATTCCCCCCCAAGGTTGCACCAAACATCATCGCGTAAAAGATTGGTAAAACCTCCGCCGGAAATTGACCTGAGAACTCTGGGTTTAATGCCTCTGATCCAATTAGATTAACCTCAAATAAATATTGTTTGAGGAGTGGAACCATTGCCACCACGAGGGGGATATTGGGAATAACACTTGAAAGTAAACCCACAACAAAAACGAGTAAAACTGCTCCAAAAGCTAAGTTGCCTCCCAACGTCACTGCTAGTACCTGAGAAAGCTGGCTAATAACTCCAGTTTTTTCCATGCCGCCAATCAAAATAAAGACGGACATAAAGAAAATTAAAGTGCTCCAGTCAATATCGCCTAGGATATGTTGAATCGTGTCAATCTTGCTGTGATAAGCCAGCAGTAAGGATAGAGCCGCACCCATCAATGCCACCGCTGCCGGTGTGATGGGAGTGGGAAGACTTTCACCAATGGCAAAAAAGATCAAAACAAAGAGGGTGATAATAGCGCCGATCGTCAGTGCTTTAGGGTGCTCAACCGTCGGCAAGACTAAGGTTTCATAGCCACCAAAGTTTGTCTTCCAAGTTTTGCGAAATAGAGTCGGTAGCAAGATTAGAATAGTTAGAATGGCTAAAACACCACCAAAACTCACCTTGAGTAAATAATCACCAAAACTGATGTTGATAGCATCACCCACAATGAAGGTTGCAGGATCGCCCACAAGGGTCAAGAGTCCCGCGCTATTAGACACCACAACCATGAGAATCAGAAGTGGTACAAAGTCGATGCCAAGGTCTTGAGCTAGAGGGGGAATCAGCGGAGCCAGCAACATCACAGTCGTGGCATTGGGGAGCACCGCGCAAATGGGTGTTGTAATCCCAACAATTCCAAGCAGTAAAAGCTTGCCACTACCTCGTGCTAACTTAACCATTTGACCGGCAAGGTAGGCAAAGATGTTCGTGGGTTCGAGAGTGCGAACTAAAACCATGACACCGAGAAACAAGGCCAGGGTTGGATAGCTTTGTGCAATATAGTTAATTGCCTCTGATAAGCTCATGACATTGGTGAAAACCAGTAGTAATGCACCAAGCATTGCCGCAACCGTCATGTGGGTCTTTTCTGTGACGATCGTGAGAATAACAACGATGAAAACGGTTACAGAAATTGCAGCCGAGATTGTTGGCATATAGAAACTAGAAACACAAGAGAAGTAGCTTGATACTACGGTTTAAATTAAGCTTTGCAAGGGTTTGATGTAAATCTAAATAATTGACGTGACTCGCCTTGATTGTCTCACCAAGGGATGAACGATCGAGCCCGTTGCATGGCCTGAAATTAATATCTTGACGAAGACCCTCGATCTTGGTGCAGTTCTGAAAAATTAGTACTATGACAAATACAAATTCTCTTAAGTTCTACAATTGGATAATTCTTGATGCTACAAGCCTCCAAAGAATTTATGTTTTCTTTTTATTAATAAATTACTATAAGAGAATATTGACGGGGAGTTGAGTTGTATCTATTTCTATCAAGTTGATTGAACTGATTAATTGCTGTTTGGTATTGATTCGAGTAAGGCTGAAGAGGTGTTCTGGATCGTCTGCTAGTATTATGG
>RDYZ01000096.1 GCA_004293855.1 Oscillatoriales cyanobacterium
CCTCTACGGCAACGTCGGCCAGGATGACATCTACGGCAATGAAGGCACGGACACCATCCGCGCCGGTCGCGATCACGATCGCGTCTGGGCAGGCAAAGATGACGATCTGGTGTACGGCGATCGCGGCGCTGACACGCTCCACGGCGAACTTGGCGACGATACGCTCTTCGGTGGCAACGGTCGCGCGAACGATAACCTCGGCGATGGCGACGATGTTCTCTTCGGTGGTGACGGTGACGATTTTCTCACGGGCAATGTCGGCAACGACCAGCTTGTTGGCGATGTGGGCAACGACCTGCTACGCGGTGGCATCGGTGAGGCATCGGTGACGATCAACTCTGGGGCGGCGACGGTAACGACCTGATCTACGGCGAAAAAGGCAACGATACACTGTGCGGTGGCGACGGTGACGACACGCTTGTCGGTGGTAATGGCAACAACCTCGATCCCGAAGTTACGGCTCGGGACGCGATCGGCGACCCCGATAGCAATGATGTCCTCATCGCCGGAGCCGGGAACGATTGGCTCTTCGGTAATGTTGGTCATGACAAGCTCTACGGCAACGAAGGCAACGATCGCATCGACGCCGGAAAAGGTGACGACACCCTCTGCGGCGGCCTCGGTGACGACACACTGATCGGCGACGAAGGCCGCGATGTCTTTATCCTGACGCCAGAATTGGGCAGCGACCTGATCGTAGACTTCAGCCGCGACTTGGATACGATCGTCCTCACCGGTGGCCTGACGCTGGATAACCTCAGCTTTAGCAACACCGAGGCCGGTCTCGTCCTCCGCTTCGGCGCCCAGGACATCGCCACGATCGCCAATCTCACCGCTCGCGACTTCCTCACCACGGTTAAGGTCGAAATCATCGAAGGGTGCGATATGTTGAGCCTTGCGGCGATCGACGAAGCTTGCAGCACCCCCAACCTACCGAGCCTCGAAACTCTGGCTTACCGCTACGGCAGCGACCTCGTTGACAATACCGACGGCTTCCGTCTCGTCGGCGACAGTATCAACGAAGTCCTCAACGGTGGTGGTGCGCGTGACCGGATCGAAGGCGAACTCGGGGACGATATCCTACGCGGTGGCGCGGGTGATGACCTGATTTCCGGTGGTATTTCCAGCGATGTTCCCGTGGGTCTTGGTCGCGATCGCGATTTGATCTTCGGTAACGACGGCCTCGATCGCCTGTTCGGCAATGAAGGCTATGACACCATCTACGCCGGACGCGATAGCGATGTGGTCTTTGGTGGTAAGGACGATGATCGCCTGATTGGCGATCGCGGCTCCGACCTACTGGCGGGCGAACTGGGCAACGATACGCTGATTGGCGGAACCGCCACCCCCGAGCGTGACGACACCGACGGCGCAGACTGGCTCGACGGTGGTGTGGGCGAGGACATCCTCTACGGCAACACCGGTAACGATACCCTCGTCGGTGGTGATGGCGACGACCTAGCTCGCGGTGGTCTCGATGGCGATCGCATCTACGGGGCTGCCGGTTATGACTTGCTCTACGGCGAGCAGGGCAATGACTGGATTTGTGGCGGTGACGACGACGACACGATCGTCGGCGGCACGGGCGACCCCACCAACCCGGATAGCGGCAACGACACGCTCCACGGTGGCGCGAACGATGACATCATCATCGGCAACGCGGGCGCTGACATCCTGATTGGCGACACCGGCGCGGACACGCTCCTCGGTGGCATCGGCAACGATATCCTCGAAGGCGGCGACGGTGGCGATCGTCTGTTCGGTGATTTTGGTGACGATACGCTGGTCGGTGGCAAGGGTAGCGATCACTTCGTCCTGGAACGCGATCGCGGCCACGATGCGATCGTCGATTTCGATGCGCGTACCGATATCCTCACGATCGGTGTGGGTCTAAGTCGTGCGGATCTGACGATTACCAATCTGGGCGGTGCGCTGGAGATTCGTGTCGGGGTCAATCCGGCAGCGTCGATCGAGGGTCAGCTCATCGCAACGGTGACGGGTCTCTATCTGGAGGAGCTGGGCGATCGTAATTTCGCGTAATCCAGGTTAGAGACAAGATCTCTGTTGTCACGTTTCAAAACAGGAACATCCCGTTTATGCAACTTGATGGCAACCGAGGACGACGGCGCTACGATTGTTCGAGATCTTTTCCTAGTGTGGGCATCTTGCCCGCCCTAGGAAATTGGCAAAAGTGGAATGTTCCCTTCAAAAAGAACGGCCAAAGCTCTATCTGCTTTCATTCTTAATTCTCATGAACACATCATTTTTCGGAACTTTGTATGTTCCAATCAATGTCTGTATAAATTTCGGAAATGGGACATTCAAACTCTAAACTTTGAAATTGAATGATATCGTTCGCGTGATAGGTCTCAAAATTCCAGAGACGATCGCCCGTACGACGCAGTACATCAAGTTGCGGTTGGGTTTGGCTGACCAGAATGTATTCTTGCAGGCTTGCGAGTTCTTGGTAATGGTGAAATTTATCGCCACGATCGAAGGCTTCGGTGCTATCCGATAGAATTTCAATGATCAGTTTTGGGTATTGTTTGTAGTACCGGGTTTCGCGATCGCGCGGGTCGCAGGTGACGAGTAAATCAGGGTAGTAAAAGCGGTTGGCGGTTTCGACCCGTACTTTCATGTCGGAACTGTAGGTTCGGCAACCTTTTTGACGAGCAACGGGAAGGATCAGCGCGGTTAGGTTTGCCGCAATGGTAACGTGTTCGTCGCTGGCTCCAGCCATTGCGAAGACTTCACCGTCATGATATTCGTGTTTGACTGGGGATTGGGTTTCGCCGGTTAGGTAGTCTTCGGGGGTGAGGTATGAGCGATCGGCTTGGGCAATCATGGTGTTTTGGGTTGATCGAGGGGGGGGATTTCTAGTTTAAATTAGCCCCGCTTCAAAGAAGGTCGCTTGGGTGCGATCGCGATCAATATTCAGAGTCATAGCTAGAGAATATTCTGAAGCTGCTTTTGGAGTATCGGCAAATCGGAGGTCACGATACGCCAAACCAAATCGAGGTCGATCCGAAAGTATTCATGCACTGCAAAGTTACGAAAGTCGATCATTCCTTTCCAGTTAATTTCTGGGTGTTGTTGTCGGAAATCATCGGACATCGATCGCGCGGCTTCGCCCAGGATTTGTAGGTGGTATAACACCCAGGTTTGAATTAGCTCGTTTTCAAAAAAGGCGTTTTTTCCTTTGATGGTGTGTCGCTGGATGCGATCGATGCTGTCAAGCATGTCTTCCAAGCGTTCTGCATCACGTCTCATAGTGAAATGCAGTCATTTAGGATGTTTTCTCTAACTCTTGGTTTGAGTCCTTTTTCGGTGACGACATCGACTTTGTGACCTAGGAGGTCTTGGAGGTCGTGCATGAGGCCGGTGGGGAACCAGGGGGAGACGCGATCGATGTCGTAGTCGATCAGGAGGTCGATGTCGCTGTCGGGGGTTTCTTCTTCGCGGGCGACGGAGCCAAATATACGGAGATTAAATGCGCCGTGTTTGGTGGCGATTTCGAGGATTTCTTGGCGTTTTTCGAGGAGTTGTTGTTTGAAGGTCATCGCGGATCTGAATCATTCATGTGAGGAGTCCTGATCGCTGGAGTAGCCGATCGCTCCAGTCTTTAGCGGTTTGTAGGACGGTTTCGCGTTCGGTTTCGTCTGCCCAGATGCGTTCCCAGGCAAAGAGCCAGCGGGTGATGAGGCGTTGGAGGTCGCGGAGTTCGATCGCGATTTCTAGGGATACGTCGGGAGCCGCCCATTCGAGGAAGAAGCGGCTTTCGCGCAGAAGAGATTCTATTGTGTCGCCGCTTTTGCAAGTGCGACCAAAGGATCGAACGCGGGCGAGGTTTGCGGCGATTCCACCAAGCCGTACATCTGTTCCATCACGTAAGTAACGTTCTTTTTTAGCTTCAAGCTGTTCGAGCATTATGAAAATCTCTTGCGTACGATGCGTTCTACTGTAGAGCGGAGGTCGGAATCTTGAATTTCCATCGACCTATTGTTCTGGCTCGGTCGAATATTAATCAGTGATTCGTATCTGACGAGCTGTTCGTTGGGTTCCCAATCGGCTCCCCATATGTAACGCTGTTGACTGCCATCTGCTAGCAATACCTCTTCACAGTCCGCGTGCATTTGACCGCCACCGGCCAAAATTTCACGTTCGGTATCGACAGCCAGTTTGATGTATGTGTCTAGAGCGTTCAGCATGTCCGCAACTTGTTCGGGTGTCGCTTGGGTGCGAATGATGTGTACAGGCATGATCACGTTAGTTAATACAGTTTTTCATCGTTCCTACGCTCTGCGTG
>RDYZ01000097.1 GCA_004293855.1 Oscillatoriales cyanobacterium
GCCTCAGCTTCGGTTTCAGTGTCGATCGCTTCAACCGTTTCGGGTTCGGGTTCAACTATCTCAACTTCGGGCTCGGTTGTGGTCTCAACAGCCTCAGCTTCGGTTTCAGTTTCGATAGCTTCGACAGTCTCAACAGCTTCAACCGTCTCAACTTCAGGCTCGGTTGCGATCGCTTCAGCCGTTTTAGTTTCGATTTCAGTTTCGACAGCTTCAACTGTTTCAACAGCCTCAGCTTCGATTTCAGTTTCGACAGCTTCAACCGTTTCGGGTTCGGCTTCAGCTTCAGTTTCGATCGCGTCAACCGTCTCAGCTTCCAGCTCAACAGCTTCCGCTTCAGGGGCATGATCGAGGACATCATTCGAGGCCGTGACATCCACTGTGTCCGTATCCTCCTGCGCCAAACCATCCGATGCCAAACTCACCGGAAACTCCCCGAACGGTAACGCATCATCATCGCTGATTTCGTCCGTATCACCCGTGTCATCGCTGGGTGGTGGTGTTAGTAAAGCGGTTAGATCCGTTAAAGCGGTAATCCGTTCCGGAGGTGGAACGATCGCACGCGGTGACACCACAGATGTTGATGAGGTGGTATCCCAGGAGGTGGCGTGAGGGTCAGGATTTCCGGTGGAGTCGGATAAATCAACCACATCCCCATCCTCGCTGCCTGTAGCCTCGATCAGCGCTTCGATGGCCTCAGTCTCGCGGGTGGCGATCGTGGCATCCTGGGGCAATACCTTCGCCGCACGATCGACCAACGCCTGAACGATCGCATCACCCTGCTGACTCAGACGGTGCATTTTCTCCACACTGGCCGCAAGAGAGTTTTCGTAACTACGAATATTCGACAACACCGCATTAAAACTCGTTTGCAATTTGCCATCGAGTTCAAGCAAAAGCCGATCGGAGTCCGCCTGGAGACGCTGCACATGCTCAAAGCGCTGGGCCGGATGCAACACCGGCGAACTGGTCGCACCACTCTCCGGCGGACGATGGGTGCTGAAATAGGCACTGAAATAGTTCACGAGCCGCGCTTCCAGCGTTTGCAGCATTCCGCCAAGTTGCTGGGTGATCGCATTTTGTAGACGCTCCTGAAGCGTGCTGACAAAGGTTGTGATCGTGCGCTCTTGATTGCTTTGTTGCTGGACAAGTGTGGATTGATACTGCGCTTGGGTCTGTAGGTGCTGAATTTCGTAGGTGAGACGATCGCGCTCCTGGCGCAGGTTGTCGAGATCCTGGCGTAGGGGTTGTAGCAAGCTCGAATGCAGCACCATGATGTCACGCGCCAAGCTGGACTCGGAACGGTTGGCACTGGTTTCGAGGTTTGGCGTTGCGGGTCCCGTTGGGCTGGCCGGAGCCGTGGACGTGGGAGGGGTGCTCGTGGACGGGCTTAAATCCGAAGTCTCTGCAAAAGGTGGGTCGAGACTGAGGGCACTACGCACCAGGGTTTCGAGCTCGATCGCATCTGGATACGGAGGAATGTCCGAAGTGCGAGCCGACGGATTCGACGGGTGGGCGGTCGTCGAACTCGGAGGTAGCGATCGGGGTGGATGTTGGGGCTGGGGCTGAGGCTGAGGTTGATTCGGGGAGAGATCCGCCGGGTGACTCATGCCCGCTGATTCCTCCAGAGGCATGGCAGCTTGAGCGTCCAGATAGCGGCGAATCTGTTGCAGTAATGCCAACTCCTGCGAAACGGTATCAGCCGGATCGCCGTGTAACTGTTCGGTGGCGCGTCCGATGATCGTGTCAATTTCAGCAATGAGCGCTTGGATATTATCGGGGCGAGAAGTCACGAGCGTTCCTCTTCAGCGAACTGTCAGCGGATTAAGTTTCAAGCAGGGCGATCCGGCTAAATTTTGCATCAAAGCATTCCATCATCCTGTGACCGAAAGAAAAGCAGCGGTCTTTACGTTCGATCGCAGATCGCGAGTGGGAAGCTCTCAACGAAGAGAATCAATGATTTGATTTCAGCAGGATTGAGGCGGCAGACATGAGACGGTATTTATGCGGTGGAATGATTGGGTTAATGTCCCTAGCGATCGCGTCTGAATCACGATTGGGCGATCGGTGACCGAGAGTCATAGATCATGTGCGCCGAACCATCACATCCGTCAACCCGTCTCTCGATCTACCATGCCATAAATGCTCAGGTTTCAGGCGTTGAATCAAGGTTGAATCAAGCGATCAAGACATCACCCTCCGACAGGCCAATCTCCAAAGGAAATCGACCCCAACACAATCAGACAACATCTGCATCGCAATTGAGCTGAAACCTAAAGATAAATTGCAAAAATTCACAGGAATTCGCAATCTATAGAAGTGGGATTCTTGCCTGAAACCATCTGTGGTGTAACAAGAAAGTAAAATGCACGAGTAAGAGTTCATTCCCAGTAACGCTAATCCCAGGAAGTCAATCGGTTACACTAAGCATCTTGAAGCAATGCAGCCGTAGAAATCGATACCTTTTGCGCCCAACTCCGAAACCAGTACGATGAACTCAGGCAGCAAGCGCAAAAGCGCTGCTCCTGATTTCAGGCCGTTAACACGCTCGCCCTGTGGGCAATCGGGCAACACTATCACGAGTCACACTAGCGACCTATGGACGATCGACACAACTCGCGCGGCGACAATCAAATCGAGGCTCTGTTACGTGAGACCCCATTTTTTGAGGGTTTGCCGGAAGCTGCGATCGAAGGTGCGCTCTCCCACGTGGTTGCCAGAACTCACCCACCCAACCAAGTCATCTTGCTGGAAAATGATTGGGGTAGCTCGGTGTATTTCATCCTCGAAGGTTGGGCGAAGATTCGAACCTACAATCTGGACGGCAAAGAAATCACCCTCAATATCCTGGGAACGGGCGAAGTGTTTGGTGAGATGGCCGCACTGGATGAAGTGCCACGGTCAACGGATGTGATTACCCTAGCGCCGACGACGATCGGCAATATGCCCGCCCAGGATTTTGTAACCCTCGTCAAAACCGAGCCATTGGCCGGAATTCGCCTCGCGCAACTCATGGGGCGTCGTCTGCGCCAGGTGAACCGTCGTCTCCGGTTGCGAGAGTCTGACAGCACCTCACGGGTTGCGGATATCCTGCTGTTCCTGGCGGAGGGACAGGGCAAGCAAGGAACCAGCGGCGGGATGCGTATCCCCAACTTACCGCACCGCGAGCTCAGTAGTCTCAGTGGTTTGGCACGAGAAACCGTGACCCGCGTCCTCAGTAAGCTGGAAAAGAAAGGGTTAATCGAACGGGAGCGCGATACACTGCTCATCCCCGATGTCTATAGTCTGGAACGAATGCTCAACTAGTGTCCTAAATTCATCGTCAAGCCCTCAGCGGGAAAGCTGTGGAGCAACCCCACCATGCAGGATTGGAACCCTTGCCAGGTCAGCGCTAGCCCTTGAATTGAAGACCGCCTGTGTGAAGGGCGATCGCAACTGAAGTAACCGAAATTAAGATGACCTTGCCTGATCCCCAATGTCGATCCATTGCGACCCGTCGATCGTCTGCCTTGGCGCTCGTTGAGACGGCCTTTTTGGCCAGTACGGGTAGCCTCATTTGGCTGATCGATTACTATTTTCCACTCGGGCCTATCCTGCGGTTATTTTTCCCCATTCCGATCGCCCTGGTCTACCTTCGCTGGAATAAGCGAGAGGCACTGATGGCGACCGCCGTATCCGGTCTCTTACTCTCGGTGTTGATGGGACCCGCACGAAGTGTTTTGTTTTTGATGCCCTACGGTTTTCAAGGGTTATTGCTGGGCTGGCTCTGGACACGACGGGCCAAATGGTGGATCTCGATCGCCTTGGCGACGGTGCTCGGAACCTTCGGGATTTTCTTCAAAATTTGGCTACTATCGGTTTTCCTCAACCAAGATCTGTGGGTGTATTTCACCACCCAAGTCACAGAACTGATTAACTGGGTGCTGGAAAAATTGGGGCTGTTCATGCGGTTTACATTTTGGTCGTCCATCTGGTGGCCCTGCTGCTGCTCGATCGCCTGGGTAATCCGATTCCGCGTCCGCCCCAGTGGATTCAGGTTTTGCTGGATGTGGAATATGACGAAGAGCCGACCTCAGGCCGGACGATCGCCTCCTCCAAACGGGTGACGAGAACCCCAAAGGAGCCACCGTATGGGACGGAAAACGATGGCGATGGTAACCCGAGGCCGGATGACAAGCCTGATGAGTTTGATTTCTAGAGGGGTCTCACCGTCTGAAGAAGCGTGGGATTGGGATACCTCGATCGCGATCTGTAGCGAACCCACGATCGCCCGTGCCTGGTGCGATCGTCTGCGTGGAACCGCGCCCCGCTTTGTCTGTGTCGCGGGATTTACCGCCACCGCGATGATCGATCGGATTTCTGCTGCGGGCCTAACCCCCCACGATCGACTGTTGACCGCCAATGCAGACCTGGATTTTCTGGTCAGTGGCAACACCCACGATCCGCTGTATCCCCTGCCCCCCCTCGTAGCTGGAGCCTCACCGGTACTCATCACCCGCGCGATCGCCTCTGAACTGCACTGGCCGATCCATGCCATCAATGCCGGACTGCCCTACGCCCTCAGTCAACCCTCTATCTCGCTACACAGTCCTCCAGCGCGGTGTATATCCAGTGGCCGTAGCCTTGATCCGGAGGTTGTCGAACGGTTATTCAGTCAGGGTTTGGAGTTAGGACGGAGGTGGGCGGCAGCGAGGGAGGCGATCGGAGCGGATGCCGCCGCGCCATGGTTGATGATTGGAGAGTGTGTGGTGGGTGGAACCACAACGGCCTTGGGCGTCTTGACGGCGTTGGGCATCGAGGCCAGTGGCTTGATCAGTAGCAGCTTGGTGCAGTGCGATCGCGGCCTCAAGGATCGGGTGGTGCGATCGGGGTTGGCGGCTTTGGCTCGGCGTCAGGCTGGGTTACCGTTGGAGCCGATCGCAGCGATCGCGGCGATGGGTGATCCGATGCAGCCGGTGGTGGCGGGGATGACACTGGGGGCGATCGAGGCGGATATGCCGGTGTTATTGGCCGGGGGGACGCAGATGCTTGCGGTGTGGGAACTGGCGCGGCGGTTGGCGGCCTGGGGTGGGTTAACGTGGCGATCGGATCGGGTGGTGGTTGGGACGACACGCTGGGTGATCGAGGATGCCACAGCGGGCGCGGTGCAGTTGGCACGATCGTTGGGGGCTCCCTTGATCGCATCGCGGCTGAATTTATCCGCGTCGCGTCATCCAACCCTCCGGGCCTATGAGCAAGGGTATGTGAAAGAGGGGGTTGGCGCTGGCGGGGCAGCGATCGGGGCAACCGTGCATCAGGGCTGGGATACAGCGCGGCTGGTACGGGCGATCGATCAGTTGGCGGATTCCGTGGGCGCATCGGTGAGTTGAATCCGGATGCCCAAACCGATCGCGTACACTACAGAGTTAGTCTGTCCACTTCAACGCGGTTAAACCGACATCATGGCAAGCAAATTAATCGAACTCGAAGACGGCATTTTCGTAGAAGTGGAGGCGAAAGACGATGAAGCGCAGCAGATTTCGAGCCGTGCCGCTGATGCCGTGAGCAGCAGTTTTAGCAAGATCAAGCCGCTGTTGAAAAAGGCGGTACAGCCGATCGCGGAAATGTGGAGCGAGCTGGATCAGGACGTGGCGATCGAAGCGGCGGAGGTGACGATCAATTTTAGTTTTGAAGGCGAGGGCAATATCTACGTCACGAAGGCCAAGGCTGGATCGAATCTATCGGTTAAGTTAATCCTGAAGCCGAAGCGCTAGGGGCTGTCATCAATTAAATTTGTAGCCCTTACATAGCAAGGGGTTCAGCCCCTAGTCTTGTTTTTTGGGCGGGCGCTCAACTGCTTGCCCCGTAAGGGTTCTGGCGCTAATTGATGACACGCCCTAGCGAGAAACCAGCCATCTACGCCTCACATTCACCGAAAACTATGGATTTACGCACCACGATCGCCTTGGTCTCAAGCCGTTCTGAGCCGACGGTCTACGGGACTGGTTTTGTGATTCATGCTGATGCGACGCGATCGTATCTGGTTACCTGCGCCCATGTGGTGCGGGATATCCA
>RDYZ01000098.1 GCA_004293855.1 Oscillatoriales cyanobacterium
CACGATTTTTCGAGGTTTGGAGGCATCAAGGTAGCAAGGCTTTGAGCCTCAAATTGGCCTAGATGAGTGATTTGAACACTTATGTATACACGGTAGCCCGGCCTGGGAGAGGGATTTAGGGTGAGGGTCTGCCGAGTATGCGTTTGCCCTGGGATGACACCTAGGGCAAACGCATACTCTCAAACTCCGATCGGGTAAGCTATTACACGTCCGATTCAACCCCAAACCCACGCTAGACTTTCGCTGAAACGGGAGCTAGCCCTGGAACAACGGACAGCTTTAAATGCAGCGTGTAGGCGCAATCCCAGGAATTGACCGCCGATCGCAAGCCTCTGTCCTCTACAATCAAATCGCCTCGTGTGTGGGTTGACCTATGGCCAAAAAAGCCAAATATCCTCATCTTCTGGGCTCGAAATGGACAGCAATGCTCCGAACCTGGGGCTGGCGACACTTTCAAGTCATCAATCGTAAAAATGAAGCTGGCTTCGTTTTTGCCGAGCTTGCCGCCTCCTGCGATCGCAACACGCGCTTTTGGGTCAACGCCAAAGCCCTCAAAGATCGTAATCAATGGCGACCGGGCTGGAAATCCCTGGCCGAACAAGCGGAACTTGCCCCAGATCCCGACTGGGACGACCTGATTGAGCCCTGTCCGCTAGAAACCTCCTCGTCTTCGTCTGCCCTGCCTTCAGCCGATCGCAACAGCCCTCACCCCGCAAATTACCCAGATTAACGGAATCCCAACACTATGAGCCAAATTATCTTAGTCGGATTTAGCTGGGGGCTGATGTTTGCAGTCAGTTTCGTGCTTTTGGGTTACCCGACCTTTCTGTCCTTACTGTTTGGTATTCTGGGCGGCTGGGCTTGGAGCGAAATTGTCACCTACTGGACCAGTGAAGATGAAGCCCAAGGGTTGCCGAGCTATTTGAACGATATCGATGCCCTGCGGGAAGAACTGAGCAATATTGGTACGGGTGGACGCATCGATCTACGCAAGGCTCAGAGACGGCGGGATGCGAAGGCGGCGCGTTTGCTGCGTCAGGCGCAGCTCCGCAAGGAGCAACTTCGCCATCGTGGACGTCCAACGACCATGCGCGATCGTCTCGTCAAGCTCCGTAATCGCATCTTTCCGCCGAAGAAGAAGAAAGGTGACGAAGCCGCCGAAGACGCAGCACTGGTCGCAAAATTTGCAGAACAGCTTCAGGAAACCAATCAGAAGTAACTCAGTGTTGAGAGAACCAATGATGACACCGGACAATCAACCCCGTGTCAATCTGAAGTGAACTAAAAAATTTCTATCGTTTCTATGCAGAGTGAAGTTTGATCGACGTCCAGTCATCGATCAAACTTCACCTACATTGCCAGTTTATTTGTCGTAGTAAAACGCAATTTCTTTGGCTTTTAAAGGGGCAAAATCCGCCGCAATCAGCATTTGATCGAGTTCTGCTTGGGCGAAATGTTTCGCACCAATGCGGACAATACGCGATCGCATGGAATTACTCACGCCGCTTCGTTGTCGATTGGCTTCTTTGCCCATCACCTTGGTGTACAGGTCTAGCTTGGCCGCCGGAATCGGTGATCCATCCAGATCAATACCAGCCGCGATCGCAGCATCGACCGCTTCCGCACCAGTTTGGGTTTGTTCGTTTGACATGGGTCTGTGTCTATGAGGTGGAATCATGTCCAGCCTACAGCGATCGTGTCTTGACTTTTAAATCGATTCAGAGGGAGATAGGCCGAACCCTGGGCTAAATTGGGACAATCGCCACCCACGCAAACGGCTTAAGTCTTGAGGTAATCCGTAGATTTGGGGGCAAGTTTGGGGATCGCAGTACACTGCAAGCGCTAGGTATCGATACCGTTGCAATCCCCTGCCTCAGATTTGGATCTGCACCGTTTCGATCGAAACCGTTTTTTAGCTTTGATATATGAGTAAGACGCTCCTCGAACAACTTCGCGAGATGACCGTCGTCGTGGCCGACACCGGCGATATTAACGCGATCGAAACCTTCACACCTCGCGACGCGACGACCAACCCGTCGTTAATTACCGCTGCGGCTCAAATGCCCGAATATCAGGGCATCGTGGACGACACCCTCAAAGAGGCTCGTGTGGCCTTGGGTGCGGATGCCAGTGCGGATGCGGTTGCGAATCGTGCGTTTACCCATCTGGCGGTCGCGTTTGGTCTCAAAATTCTGGAGATCATCCCCGGTCGTGTTTCAACGGAAGTGGATGCGCGGTTGTCCTACGATACCCAGGCCACGATCGAGACGGCTCATGACATCATTGCCCAATACGAAGCCGCTGGCATTTCCCGCGATCGTATCCTGATCAAAATTGCAGCCACCTGGGAAGGCATCAAGGCCGCTGAACAGCTCGAAACCGAAGGGATTCACTGTAACCTGACCCTGTTGTTTGGCCTACACCAGGCGATCGCCTGCGCCGAAGCCGGAATTACACTCATTTCCCCCTTTGTCGGTCGTATTCTCGACTGGTACAAACAAAAAACAGGACGCGACGCTTACCCCGACGCCGAAGATCCCGGCGTTTTGTCCGTAACGAGTATTTACAACTACTACAAAAAATTCGGCTACGGAACCGAGGTCATGGGCGCGAGCTTCCGCAATATCGGCGAGATTACCGAGCTCGCAGGCTGCGACCTCCTCACCATTTCGCCGAAACTGCTGGAAATTCTCAACTCCACCGAAGCCGACCTACCGCGCAAACTCTCACCCGAAGTTGCTGCCGCTAGCGATATCGAAAAGATTGAGATGGATCAGGCGATGTTCGATCGGATGCACGCCGACGACGAAATGGCCTCAGAAAAACTAAGCGAAGGAATCGCCGGATTTTCCAAGGCCCTCGAAGCCCTCGAAACCCTGCTGAAACAGCGTTTGGCGCGTCTCGAAGGTGAAGATGTGGTCATCCATGCAGCTCAGGATATCTTCCAGATTTATGACCTAGATGGTGACGGCTTCATTACCCGTGAGGAATGGGCGGGAACCGATGCGGTGTTTGATGCGCTCGATATTAATCATGACGGCAAAATTGCACCGGATGAGATGGCGGCTGGTCTAGGTGCAGCCCATTTAACCTAAGGGTTTGAATCTAGGGGCTTAAATCTAAAAGCTTGAACGCTTCGAGGATGCACCATCACGCTGTGGTGTGTCCCTTTTAGCGAATCCGTTTTAGCGAACCCGGTTGAGCGAAACCGATTGAGCGAACCTGGCTTGGCACACCAACTTGGCACATTCAGCTTGGCGTAATGACGGGCGGAACAGTGGATCACGTGGCTTCACGTTAACCCCTGTTTCGCCCATTCTTATTGGGTGGGATTCGGTGGGAAGATTGTGGACTGCGATCTACCCGGAACACAGACTGAGGACTGGTAGTCTGATTCTAAGAGCTGTGCGTTTTGTACCCCTGTCTAGGCTGTATCCACACGGACTGTGCGTCACAGTCAGCGAAGGGGTTCCATCAAGATGTCATAATCTTGGGGCGCGATTCCGCTGCTGTGACTGGGACTCGATTCCTTTGGTCACGAGTCCACAAACACCATCGCTTCGGTTTGCCCTCTGTTGACCAGGTGCTGGCTGAATTGAGGTTTTTTACGAAAGTAACCCATGACTGATGTTTTGTATGTAGGCGATCGGGCTATACGAACCGACACGATTCCTACCCTGTTAAAACGGTACGAACTACTCCCGAAATTTATCGAAGAGCTGGCGATCGATGAGGCGATCGAGGAGTACGACTGTACGGCGGAGGAAAAACAGCAGGCATTATTAGAAATTTGCCAGCGGTATAAGCTCACCAACCTGGAAGAACAACAGCAATGGATGGAAGAGCGGGGCCTCAAGGCCAGTGAAGTGGAAGTCATGGCCACGCGATCGCAACGCATTCAAAAGTTTAAGGAAGCGAAGTGGGGTAGAAAAGTCCG
>RDYZ01000099.1 GCA_004293855.1 Oscillatoriales cyanobacterium
GTTGTTGCAGGTGTGGGATGCGCCTGCGGCTCCGGAGTCGATTCCGTTGTATGAGGCGGGGACGTGGGAGCCGGTGGAGGCGGAGTTATTAATGAATCGCGACGGTCGCCGCTGGCGTCGGCTTTAATTTCGCTTCGGTAGGGTGTGTTATGGCTACGATGGTGTTCGGGTTTAACCGATCGTTTATGTATTGCCATAACGCACCGCTGGGTGTGGGGATCGGGGTCGATCGGATTCGGTAGGGTGTGTTATTGCTACTGTAATTTTTGGTTCATCACGATCATTGGTGATAGCAATAACGCACTGCCATCTGTAATTTTTGGTTGATCCCGATCATTGGCGATAGCAATAACGCACCGCCATCCATGCCTATTGATCGCGGTGCGTTACGGCGGAAGAAATGAGATCGCGATCAATTCAAAATCATCGCCGCCTAACGCACCCTACCTACTTTCTACCTTATAAAAAACATTGATATCTGGTCACATTGAAAAAATGATTCCTCTCTCTTTAACCTTTGACCTTCCCATGAAAATTGCAGAAGGTCTAGCGAATGGTGAATACATCCGTAACGGTGGTGTTATTCAAGATACAGCCGGACGAGTTATAACATGGCTAAAAGATAGCCCAAATATCATATCTAGCGTCGCACACTCTACATCAAACTTTGATCCGAGTGGAGTTTTACATCTTTTAATTGATGGTACTAATGGTTTTGTGACTCAGAAACGTTTGGGCGCAATTAGCGTACAAGTTGATCAGTTACGAAATCTCGCAATGTTTTCGTCAGCAGCAAGCTTACTCACACTTGGTGTTACCGCAATTGGATTCACTGCTATCTACAAAAAAGTACAAGGCTTAGAAACACAACTAAAGGCTGTTCAACTGGAGCTTAAAAATGTTGATGAAAAAATTGATATTGGTTTTTACTCAAATTTTCGTGCGGCACTAGATTTGGCTCGTAATGCTTTTTCGATGGAAGATGAATCTAACCGGCGCAGTAGTGCTTTGCAAGCTATTAATCGTTTTCTAGAAGCCGAGCATATTTACCTTGATCTAACTGACAAAGAGCTAGAAAAAGGAAGTGCAATTGCTGATGAATATTTGTTGACTCTTTGTCTAGCCTTTATTGCTGAGGTGCGCTGTTACCTTGAACTTTGTGAATACGGGACAGCACGTCGCCGCCTTGAAGAGGGCAAGACAAAAGTACGGTCAAGAATGATTGAACGTGTTAATAATCTCTTGACTTCTAATCCAGTTATATACCTTCATCCTAGCCTGACAGGAGTCGTTGATCTATCACGCTTAACCAGCATATATCAGTGGAAAAATCCAAGTGCCACAGAAAACTCCGTATTTGAAGAATTCCGTGAACACCTTGGAAAAACATGGAATTTGAGTGAGTGGTCTAAACAGTTTCCTGCATCAATAATGGAGCAATCTAAAATCAAGCGTAATCTCTTCGGATTAGACAATAAAAGCCAAAATGCTATTTTTGATCGACTTCCCAAGGCGATTAATGAAATAGAAGAGATAATTGAAACGAATCGTCGCTTTGAATCCTATGAGTATGAACTTAAATTGCTTGAGCAGACAAAAGTCCCTTTCAGCAAGTGGCTTAATACAGCTCCAGAAACTCCGAATACCAACAATTCTAACTTGATATTTATTACTCCTGAAGAACCCTTAACTCTTTAATATTATCGTTCCCACGCTCTGCGTGGGAATGCTGACCAAGACGCTCTGCGTCGCGAGTTTACGTGACGCAGAGCGTCTAAGAAGGCGTTCCTACGCAGAGCGCAGGAACGATAATTACAAGATTTACGAGATTACCCGTTAAGGAAAGTCCATGACAATAACCCTATCCGCCAGAGAAATTAAACTCCGCGACCTTAGCGAAAAATTCAACCTCAACAAAAGCGAAAACCCCAACTTTTTCACCGAATGGCATCAACCCCTCCCCGAACTCACCGATCGCGATCGTGAACTCCTCAACGAAATCCACACCGACTACAACCACCTTTTTGAAGATGTTCTACTCGAATCCGCCGTCAAAATGCTCATCATCTCGCCACTGCTCAGAATGGCCGGAATGTATCGAGCACCGTTTTACTTCAACACCGAAAAAAGCGTTGAAATTACATCCCAAGACGGCGAAATTACCGTGCGCGGCAGGATCGATGCACTCGTCTTTACGCCTGAATTTTGGGTGTTAGCAATCGAAGCAAAAAATACAGAGTATTCTCTCGCGATCGGCATCCCTCAACTACTGACCTATATGCTCGATGCTCCCCATGAAAATCGAAAACGCCCCGTATTTGGCTGGGTCACAAATGGACGAGACTTTCAGTTTGTCAAACTGAAACTGGCCGAGAAAAAAAGTAGCCGTTCTGAATATGCACTGTCTAACTCGTTTTGTATTGACAATGATCATGACCTTGATCACGTCCTGCAAATCTTAAAAAAACTGGCAGCACTATCCGGCTAGTGTTGCTTAACGCTTTCCAAATTTCCACCCTTAAACCCTTCGCCGAAAACCCCATGAGCACACCCCTCGTCGCCCTCCAAAAACCGACCGATATCTCCCTCGAAGCCCTCGAAACCGAGTTACATAAAATTTGGCTTGGTCAATCGATCGGCCAAGGCGCACCGATCGCTACCCGTGCTACCACCTTTACGATGGTGATCTACGAACCCGAAGAATTTCAGCAACTCCTCGGTGCTCTCGGATTTTATGACGGCCCGATCGATGGCATCCACGGCCCCCAAACCCGGAGCGCGATCGACGCCGCCCAACAGGCGTACGATCTCGACCGCACGGGACGGATGGACAACGCTACCCTCGATCGCCTGCGTGAAGAATTCGCCAAACAACCCGGCGATCGTCAAACCGTCGAAAACCTCAACGCACGCGGCTACAGCCTCAGCGACGCGATCGCCGATCGTAACCCCTCGCGCATCATTACCCTCTGCCCCACCCTCGGCAAAGACACCGGCGTCACCGCCCAAGTGTCCGCCTATTGTCCCGTCCAAAAGAAAAGCGATCGCCTCGTCTGCTGCGAATACATCACCCTACGCGGAACCAAAGCCGCCCTCGATCGTGTTGGCGAGCTCGTGCAATCCTTGCTCCTGCCCAACCTACCCACCTTTATCTGGTGGAAAGCCACACCGAACCCCGAACAGGAACTCTTCCGTGTCCTCAGCCGTAGCGCCAGTTGCGTCATCGTTGATTCCTGCTACTTCAGTGATCCCGATCGTGAGCTACTGAAAATGCAAGAATCGATCGACAACGAAATCTACATCGCTGACCTCAACTGGCATCGCCTCGCCGCATGGCAAGAACTGGCCGCCGCCGCCTACGATCCGCCGGAACGTCGCCTCTCACTCGGTGAACTCGACCACATCACGATCGACTACGAAAAAGGCAACGACTCCCAAGCCATGATGTTTCTTGGCTGGTTCGCCAGTCGCCTCGGCTGGAAACCCCAGTCCTACACCTTTGGAGGTGGCGACTACGACATCAAACGCATCCAGTTGATTGGAGCCAACGGCAAAGTGATTGATGCAGAACTTGCCGGGATTCCCGTGGCTGACATGGGAGAAATCCCCGGTGATCTGGTCGGGTTACGCCTCGACTCACAAAACCCCAATGCCGATTGCTGCACGATCCTATGCTCCGAAACCACCGGCTGTATGCGGATGGAATCCGGCGGCGGGGCGCAATCCTGCCGCACCGAACAAGTAACCCCCCTGTCTGACCAAAAAGCAGAACTCCTCATGGCTCAACAGCTTCAACGCTGGGGTCGTGATGCACTCTACGAGGAAAGCCTCGCGGTTACGGCGGAAATTCTCCGACTGGCGGCTTAAGGTTGGGATTTGTCTCAGTATCACAAGAGGTTATTTGAGGCAGGGCAAACGCATA
>RDYZ01000100.1 GCA_004293855.1 Oscillatoriales cyanobacterium
TCGTCGATCGTGTAGTTACGGATGTGACTTTCATCCAAATAGTCATGGGCGACCCAGCTAATTTTGGGCTGCGGTGGGCAGTGGTCACGGGCAAACGTGGCAAAATTATCGATTTTTCCCCGCTGACCCGTCGATGACACGTACCGACACCACTCCAGTTCCAGCCCCAGATCCAGCTCCACAAACCGCCGTAACAGTTCCCGCTCCGTTTCCGCGCTACAGTCGCGCGTACGCCCTGGAATTTTCGACCACTGCACGATCAACAGGACGATCCCGTTAGGGGCAAGCCGATCGCGGATGATTTGCCGGTAGATCGCCATCGATCGTTCGTAGCGATCGGCATCGGCAAAGAAACAGTGGGAAATGGTCAAAAAGTCGAAGCGTTGATCGGGTAACAGGTTCGATCGATCAAGGTATTGAAATAAATCGAGGGTATGAAATTGAAAAAAGAGGCCGATCGGACGGAGTCGCACCGCCGCTTCGGTGCTGAAATAACGCCAAAACTGGAGGCCGCGAAACTGAAGATGCTCCTGTTTTTCGATCGAGGTATAGCTGATGTGTAGCTCGGGTAAGGCGATCGTCTGACTGAGACTTTGGAGCAACAGCGACAGGCCAAAGGCAACGGTTCCGGGGCCTGCGGCGAGATCGAGCACGCTAAACTTCGCCGAAAGTCGCCCGCGTTGATAGACCCAAAACCAGGCGAGGTAAGCGCTGTAGGTGTTTTCGAGCAGGTATTGAGTGAGGTAAATGTAGGGCATTTGCGGGCTGGAATAGTCCGGGTCAATGCCCCGCTTCAGGCCGTCGAGATCGACGATCGCGCGGTGGAGTTCGTCGGCGAAACGCTGGGGATTTTGGCGTTTGCGCGTTTCAAAGGCGTGGCGGATGAAATCGCTTAAACAGGCTTCGAGAGCCGAAAAAACCCGATCGTCAATTCCCGTACACTGCACCAACCCGGCGTCCCGTTCTTGAAGTTGAAACCGCTGGGTGATGTCGCGAATGGCCTCACGATCGGCAATAAAATAAGCGTCACTTTTGAGCGTGGGGGCGAGGGTAACGCGGGGCGGGCGATCCTGCTGAATGCGATCGAACCACTGGGCGAACGGCGGCAACGGGCGAATCGTGCGCTTGAGATCAAACAGAAGCTGTTTCGCACGGTCAACCTGACCCCGCCACAGGGCGATCGTGAGTCGCAGCGTCAACCAGTAACCGCGCACTTTGGCCGACAGCGTGGGAGATTGAGCCGATTTTGTCAGCTTCCGACGTTTCTCGAAGGGGGTTTTAGGCATACCCGAAGCCCTCCGCACCATCCAGGATCTCGATATCGGGGGCGTAGCGTTTGAGCTTGTCGCGCAAACATTGGCTGTAGTCGGCTTCGCGATCGTACCAGTCGGCATATTTGGCTTGGAGGGCGATCGCGGCCTCTCGTGTGGTGGCCGTGAGTTGACTGTCGCCGCTTTGATGGAAGGGCTGAAACACCACACGATCGACGCAGGCCAAGGATCGCGCAAACCGATCTAAATCGTCAGCTTTGCTGGACGGCGATCGCCTATTGGTGTCATCGTTCAGGGAACCAAAGGTGGGTAAAAACGGGGTAACCGTGGCCGAAAGTTTTAGGCGCGAGCTGAACGGGGCGGTGTAGCGAATTTTCGCCAGGGTGTGCAAGCGGGCGGCAATGCTGGGCGATCGCGGTTCAAAATCACGGCGCACGGGATCGCTACCGGTGGGAATGCTGAGATTGACCCGGACGCGATCGAACTGGTGGAGCAGGTCCAGATCGCGGACAATCATGGGGCTGCGGGTTTGGATCACTAAGGTCGGCTGCTGTTCCGGCGGACGCGCTAACATAGCCACGAGCAACGATCGCGTTAACCGTTCCCGACACTCGATCGGTTGATAGGGATCGGTGACGGTGCTCATATAAATACTCGGCGGGCGATCGTGTTTCGTCTGCCAGCGATCGAGATCCTTCGTGATTAACTCAGCGGCATTTTCCTTGATGATTACCCAATTTCCCCAATCATCCCGCATCGCCTGATTCGGGCTAAACGCCGTGGCGTAACAGTAACTACAGCCGTACTGACAGCCGCGATAGGGGTTGAGCGTAAAATCGTAGGCGCGAATGTAGCCCGAGGCTGGATTGAGGATCGATCGCGCCGGTTTGCCGTAAACATTGGCCGTGCCGAACTGCTCACGCAGACGAGTGACCTCGCCTAGGGTCGGGTCGCTCAGATCCACCGCGCCGGAGCCAGCCACATCTGTCGCCAGGTATCGCTCAAATTGTTCTTTACCCATAGTTGATCGATCGCACCCAGAATCATGCTCCTATCGTAGACCGATCATTCCGCTGAACGGGGCATTTGCTTGACCCAGAATTCTGCTGTGCAGATCGAGCCCGCCTGACGCTCAATCCACCCCATCGACGATCGCGCGATCGTTTCCACCCCTGCCCGATTCCCGCATGAGATCTGCCGTGTGACCCCTCCGACCTCCTTTCCCAAATCCCAACAGCACCGAGTTTCCCGACGCCTTGCATTTCTACTCCTGGGATTGGCGATCGCCAAACTCATCCATGCTTACCTGCGTACTCCCCTGAATCGCCAGCAATTCTGGCAAACTTGGGAAACCCTGACGCAGCAATTCGGCCAAACCCTCCGTCAACAGTTGGCCGCCAAGCTAATCGAAGACCGTCGTGATGATGCCCTTCAGGCACTTGAGGAACCGCTCTCCCTGCCTCCCGCTGCGCCTGTTTCTCCCGTTTCACCCGCGCCCCCACGACATCCTCAACTCCCTCGACTTCGCCTTCCGGCGATTCCCTTTCTAAATCCGACCCCTGGAGGCGATCCCGTACGCTACACCGCCACTCGCCTACTGGGCGTCCCCTTTCATCTGATCACCGTTGACCTCAAAGCGCCCGAAACGTTACTGACGATCGGCCTCCCCCAGAATGCCCCGCTCGCCAACAGTTCCCGCAGTGTCTACGGCGATGAATCCTTCGTGAGCATGGTCGATCGTGCCTACGCCGCCGCTGTGATGAACGGTACATTTTTTGGCAAAGATGAAAATAAGCGGGTGTTGGGCAATATGGTCGCCGGGGGGCGCGTGCTGAAATATAGCCCCTGGGAAAATTACGGCACAACGCTGGGCATCAAAGCCAATCGCAAACTGGAAATGATCACAGCCCGATCGGACGGGAAACCCCGCTGGCGTGATCACTGGTTTTCGATCACCTGTGGGCCGCGTCTGGTTCACGATGGCGAAGTCGCGCTAGCGCCGAAAAGTGAGGGCTTTCGCGATCCCCACGTGCTCGCCACCGCCTACCGGTGCGCGATCGGCTATCCCAAAACGGGCGACAAATTATTTCTCGTTGCCTTTGCCACACCGTTAAGCCTTGAGGCCACAGCAAAAGTGATGCAGGCGATCGGCTGTCAGCAAGCGATGAACCTCGATGGCGGCTCATCTCAGGGTCTCGCCTATCGTGGCGACATTATTATCCAGCCCGGACGCAATCTCACCAATACGATCGTGGTCTACGACGCGCAACGCCCAGCGCCAAAACATTTAATCCAAGCCCAGCAAGAGTTTGAGCTCGGCGCACGCCCAGATTTTTCTGCGTTTGAGTAATTGCATTAACCGCATTACCGACGATGTTGCGCATCACATGACCCCACCGATCGCCCAGCTCTCCCACCCCGCTTGATCGACGCCATGTTATGAATCCTATACAAACGACGCTTACAAATTCTTAATTTTAATTAACATATATTTATATATATCCAGCGATCATGATCGCACCCCTGCTATGAATTTCCGTAATCTGCTCGTTCGAGTATTCCAACCCAGCCCCGCCCCGAATGTCTCAATGCAAGTCGCCTGGGCGATCCTGCGCGTGGTGGCGGGGGTCGTGATGAT
>RDYZ01000487.1 GCA_004293855.1 Oscillatoriales cyanobacterium
TCTCGGGCTTGTTGGGTCTGGTGATGCCGATCGTGCTGCGCTTCATTCCGGCCCCAAGCATCACCACGTTCTCCACAGTTTGACGTTCACTTACCCCACTTTTTTAGTTCAACTCAGTTTTTATGCCCACTTCCGCAACTCCGAATCCTGCGACCCCCAAACCGAAAACCCGTACCTCTCGTACGCGGGTCACCCCTGTTAAGGCCAGTCCCGTCAGCAAAACCCGAACCACAAAAACCCGTGAGGCGAAAAGCGAGATTTCTCCTCTGCGCGTGATTCCCCTCGGTGGACTCCATGAAATTGGTAAAAACACCTGCGTCTTTGAGTATGAAGATGAACTGATTTTGGTGGATGCGGGCTTGGCTTTCCCGACCGATGGAATGCATGGCGTGAACGTCGTGCTACCCGATATTACTTACCTGAAGGAAAACCAAGACCGTATTCGCGGCATGATCGTGACCCACGGTCATGAAGACCACATTGGTGGTATTGCCTATCACCTGAAACATTTTCATATTCCGGTGATTCACGGCCCGCGCTTGGCGATGGCACTGCTAGGCGGCAAGATGGAAGAGGCGGGCGTTGCCGATCGCGTCGAAGTCCATACGGTGCAACCCCGCGACGTGGTCAAACTCGGTAAATATTTCTCGATCGAGTTTATCCGTAACACCCACTCGATGGCGGATAGCTTCAGTCTGGCGATCACTACGCCCGTCGGCACGGTCATTTTTACTGGTGACTTTAAATTTGATCATACGCCGGTCGATGGTGAGCGCTTCGATATGCAGAAGCTGGCCGAGTACGGCGAAAAAGGCGTGCTCTGTCTGTTCAGTGATTCGACCAATGCTGAGGTTCCCGGATTCTGTCCGTCGGAGCGATCGGTGTTTCCAAACCTCGATCGTGCTTTTAGTGAAGCCCAAGGCCGCCTGTTTGTCACCACCTTTGCTTCGTCGGTTCACCGCGTCAATATGATTCTGGAGCTGGCCGAAAAGCATAATCGTTACGTGGCGATCCTGGG
>RDYZ01000488.1 GCA_004293855.1 Oscillatoriales cyanobacterium
AATTTCTCTCGCCTTGATGAATCTGAAATGAAAAAAGTTAACATTCACGAAGGCATCGACAGCACGTTGATGATTTTAGAACACCGTCTGAAAGTTCAGCCCGTTAGCGCAGCGGGTACGGAGTACCATCGCCCAGCAATTCAAGTCGTTAAAGAATACGGACAATTGCCGCTGGTAGAGTGTTACGCCGGACAATTGAATCAGGTGTTTATGAATATTATAGCGAATGCAATTGACGCTTTACAAGAACCGCTTCCAAATTCAGCAATTATCCGCATTTCTACAGAGGTAGAAGGTAATTTTGCTGCGATTAGAATTGCTGATAACGGTGCAGGTATCACCGATCAAGTCAAGCAGCGGATATTTGATCCGTTCTATACTACAAAACCGATCGGTTCGGGGACGGGAATGGGTTTGGCGATTTCTCATTCTATTATTGTCGAAAAACACAAAGGTGAAATCAAGTGTTTCTCTGTGGTGGGGAAAGGCACTGAATTTACGATCAAGATTCCGATTCAAAGAAGAGAAAATTAAATAGGTTCTATAGGGTTAACTCTTAGGTACGTAGTTGCGCTTCAGCGCTCTTTCGGGTGCATCTGGCGCAAGGCGAATATATCCGTATGGGCTATAGCATGACCTCGGTGAATATGAGATGATAACTAATAACTTATATGCGGTCATGCTTCGCCCTCTTCCTTGCGCCAGATGCACCCGCTCTTTCATATGTATAAAAGCGCTGAAGCGCAACAACGTACCTTTATACAGTTGCGTAAATTCAGTTAATATGATATGAACAATCTAAAATCTGAAATCTGAAATCTGAAATGACATTACCTCCAGGCAATTTGGGTTTACCGCTAATTGGCGATACCCTCAACTTTTTACAAGATGCTCAATTCGCCAAAAAACGCCACCAACAGTACGGGCCAATTTTCAAAACCAGCATCTTCGGACAGCCTACCGTGTTTGTGTCCGGCTCAGAGGCGAATTTGTTTGTTTTAAGCCATGAAAATCAA
>RDYZ01000101.1 GCA_004293855.1 Oscillatoriales cyanobacterium
GAGCCAGATTTTAAGGATCAAAGTCCCTCTCCCGGCCTGGGAGAGGCGATGCCCTGAGTTTGCCGAAGGGGATTTAGGGTGAGGGTCTGCCGAGTATGCATTTGCCCTGGGCCAAACCAGAACGAAACAGGACATGGAGGACGGCCCTTAGTCTGTTTCGGAGGGCTTGGCGATCGAGGCTTGGCTGGCCCATTCCACCTGACGCAAAATTCCGCGTAGCATCGCCACCTCTTGGCTCGAAAGCTGCGATCGGTTGAATAATCGCCGAAATTTTTCCATCCGTGCTGATGCCGTATGGGGTTGAAGGTAGCCGATTTCCAGTAAAACCTGTTCGAGGTGTTTGTAATAACCCTCGAGCTGACCGATGGGGGCGGCGTTGGCGTCGGGGTCTGAGTCTGAGGAGTGGGCGATCGTCGATCGGGCGGGTGTGGGAGGGATGAGCGGTGCTGTCTCACGATCGCCGATTCCCTCCACCTCGGCGGCACGGACGAGATCGCGAGCGCAAACCGCGACAGCCTGGGCCAGATTGAGCGAGGGATAGGCTTCGGTGCTGGGAATGCTGACGAAGCGTTGCGCGTAGGCTAGCTCTTCATTACTCAGGCCGCGATCTTCCGGGCCAAACAGTAGGGCTGAGGGGGTATCGAGCAGCCACGGCAGACCAATTTCCGGCGGCAGTAAGGGCGTTTCGACGCTAGAGCTGCGGTTGCGGCCCGTGGTGGCGATCGTGCGGGTCACAGCCGCGATCGCCTCGGGAATGGTCGCCACAATCCGCGCCTGCTCTAGCAGCCCAAAGGCATGGACAGCCATGCGCCGTGCTTCCTCCCCCAGGGGATCACACTGAGGGTCAACCAGCGTTAAGCGCGAGAGGCCCATATTTTTCATCACCCGTGCGATCGAGCCGAGATTCAGCGCCCCCTGTGGCTCGACCAGGACGATCGTAATCGGTTCAAGACGGGTAATGAGATCGGTAGAGAGAAACATACAGCCAGCGGCGAGAGAATCAGTGGGCCAACCGTCCAACGGCAGCACTTGTCAGCTTAGACCCATCCCGACGCGATCCCACATTCGGCTCCGGCTTGGCGCGTATTTCAGCGTGCGAACAATTCCTGTAAACGTCGGGCGATCGCTGCGGTACTGAAACTGGCGAGGGTTTCGCGCCGTAACCAGGCTCCATCGCAGCGGTGATCCTCGCCGCGTAGCATTTCGATGCAGGCCGCCGCGACCGCATCGGGATCACGGTGGGGAACCTGCCAACCCAGGCGACCATCCTGCAATGGGTCGGCCGATCCATCACTATCCCCCGACAGTACCGGAATGCCCACGGCCATCGCTTCCAGGTAGACAATTCCGAACCCTTCCTGAGAGGGCATGACGTAAGCATCGGCCACCCGGTAATGATCGACGAGATCTTCGGTGGCGACAAAGCCCGCAAAGACGACCCGATCGGCCACCCCAAGGTCGCTCGCCAACTGCTGAAGACGCGGCAGATCATCCCCGCGTCCGATCGCCAGGTATTTCACATTCGGATACACCGCCGCGATTTTTGGCAGTGCGCGAATCGTGACATCGACGCCTTTATAGGGATCACCGGACCACAACCGAGCAACGGTCATAATCACACGTGCATTGTGCAGTTGGTAGCGATCTAACAAATGAGCCGGTTTTGGCGCAGGTACAAAGCGATCACCATCGACTACGCAGGGCAGCAGTTCAAATTTTTCGGGGGGTAAATGGTTGGATTCGACGGCCCGATCGCGACTGTAGCGACTAATGGTCCAAATCGATTTGGCATCCAGCAAGGCCCGCACCTGTGACGGTGGTAACGCTTCCCACACCTCCTTGCCATAGGTCATCACCACGTACGGAATCTTAAACCAGCGACAGAACAAGCGGGTCAGGGTGGCAAAGTTAATGTGACCGCAAAAGACACAGCTTGGACGATGGACGATCAGGTGGTAGAGGAGCGTAAGGATGAAGCGAAGCCGACCAAGGGCGATCGCGCCGATTATCTGGGACGAACCGATTGGCAGATAATGAAAGCGGAATAGCGATCGGGCCTTGGTCTGGCGCGGGTCAAACGGGTTATCGCAACCCAGGGGATCTCGCAAGAGCAAAATATCCGCCGTGTAGCGATATCCTCCAGACGATCGTAGAGCCGCTGCTTCGTAGGCTCGCAGCACATCTTTGACATAGGTTTGAATCCCACCTTCACAACCAAACACCTCAATAAATGCAAACAGGTGACGATCGGATTTTGGGGATTTGTCGGAAACTTCCATGCGTGGTTCAGTGAGGATTTGGGTCAATAGTGGAGCCATAAGCGAACGCCGTCATACCGTTCTACTTCAGGCTCTGGTGGGGGAATAGCGTGCGATCGCCAGGTTTCAAGATCGCCACGTCCCTCGCGATCGTGCGGGGTTTAGCCATCCGTCAGCCCGATCGTCGATGGCAAGCGATAGGCTTCCGTCATCATGCGGGCCACTTCCGGCATGGCGTAGCGTGCCTCCCAACCCATTACCCGTTTCGCCTTGCTGGGATCACTCCGTCCGATCGCGATCTCCGTTGGACGGAAAAACGCCGCATTCGTCACCACATGGTCGCGCCAATCCAGATCCAGGCTCGCAAACACCGCCGCCACAAAATCCTCCAGCGCGTGAGTCTGTCCCGTCGCTAAGACATAATCATCGGGCTGCTCCTGTTGCAACATCCGATACATCCCCTCGACATACTCCGGAGCCCAACCCCAATCCCGCTGGACACCCATATTGCCCAGCTCTAGGGTTTCACCGCTGCCACCAGCAATCCGACAGGCCGCCGCGACAATTTTTTGTGTAACGAAACGCTCCGGGCGTAGGGGCGATTCGTGGTTAAACAAAATGCCAGAGCAGGCAAAGAGGCCATAGGCTTCGCGGTAGTTGGCAACCTCCCAAAAAGCGGCGGATTTCGCCACGGCGTAGGGGCTGCGAGGACGAAATGGCGTCGTTTCGTCGGCGGGCTTACCGTGGGTATCGCCAAAGCATTCGCTAGAGCTGGCGTTATACAGTTTGATCGTTCCGCCCAGAAAGCGAATCGCTTCGAGGAGGTTTAGCGTCCCGGTGGCGATGCTGTCGAGGGTTTCTACGGGCTGCTCGAAGGATAGGCCGACGGAACTTTGGCCGCCGAGGTTATACACTTCATCGGGCTGAATTTTGGTCAGCACTTGAATCACGCTCCGAAAATCGGTCAGGCTCATGGATTCCACCGCCACCCGATCGCGAATACCGAGCCGCCGCAGATTACGAAAGCTCGAGATCTGGGCATCACGTGAGGTTCCCACAACGTGATAGCCGCGATCGAGTAATAGCTTGGCGAGATAGGAGCCGTCTTGTCCAGAAATGCCGCAAATTAAGGCTGTGGTCATGAATTAATCGTGGATGAAGGCGATAAACGTGCAAGGAGCGTGCAAGGGTGTTGTCGTCAATGGTAATCGTGCGATTCCGTGGCTTAGACGTACGGCTAGATTAGCGAACTCCCGATCGTAACGGGTTCAGCACTGGTTCCTCATGGGTTGAGCATGGGCTAAAAACAGGCTGAGAACGGGTGGACGATCAGTTGATGAGAACTACAAGCTCGATTCAAGCTCGGTTCACGACAGGTTCGCGACAGGTTCGCCACAGGTTTACGACGGGTTCGCCACGCTTTCACGATGAATTTGCAATCTCTCCCTTCCAAGGGGATCATGAACGAGCGTGTCATTGGAGATCAGACCCGCCAAGCTCCATCCACCTCGGAATTATGCCGATCGAGAGGCCGATCGAGAGATTGGTTAAGATAGATCGGGCAATCACCTGAAACCCAGTGCCGCACACGTCCGCCCAACCTCTGCCCAACATCCGCCCAACATCCGCCCA
>RDYZ01000490.1 GCA_004293855.1 Oscillatoriales cyanobacterium
GCGGTGTTAATCGACGATGCGGCGATCGCCACCCTGCGCGATCGAGTCATTCCCCGCGCGGCGATCGTCACCCCCAATCGCTACGAAGCTGAACTCTTGGGCGGCCTTGAAATTACCGATCTCGACACCATGCAGCAAGCCGCGCAACACATTCACACCCTCGGCGCTCAAGCCGTACTGGTCAAAGGCGGCGCGATGGCAGGTTCGGCCTGTGGTGTGGATGTTTGGTTTGATGGCGATCGGCTCGAAATCCTCCGCACCGAAACGATCGACACCACCCACACCCACGGCACGGGCTGCACCCTCTCCGCCGCGATCGCCGCCCTGATCGCTCGCGACGGTGGTGACGGCCTCGATCTCGTCCGCCGCGCCAAAACCTTCGTCACCCACGCCCTCCGGCATTCCCTGGCGATCGGCTCCGGCCAAGGCCCCGTCGGCCACTTTTATCCACTACTCCCGCCCTCGAACTTGCGACCCTAGGGGCGAGATTGAGATCGATCGCGGCTGCATCTTGACCGGAACCTTTGGATTCGATGGCTTATACTCCCCTGTGGCTACGCAGTTTCGCGGCGACCTGCATAACGGTGGCGGGTTTGATGGTGGCGATCGATCTTCTGCCCAGTCGTACCGATCGCCCCTCGCCGATCGCTCCCTACACCAGTACCACCACCGCTCCACCGATCCGCACCCGCCTCGACCTACCGCCCGTCGTCGCGTGGCAGCGCTGGTTTCGCCACCGACTCGCCGCCCAGTCGATCGCCCAAACGTTGCACGCCCAACGGCCGATCGAAGAATGGAGCGATCGCGCCTATCTGGTGGTGAATTTACGCTTACGGCGGGTGTACCTGTTCGATCGTGGCCTGCCCATGGGGAGCTACCGCGTCGGCATTGGTCAACCGGGCTGGGAAACCCCAACGGGATCGTTTACCGTGACCCAAAAGCTCAAGCATCCCGTCTGGCGGCATCCGCTCACAGATATCGAAATTCAACCCAGCGAAGCTAATCCAC
>RDYZ01000491.1 GCA_004293855.1 Oscillatoriales cyanobacterium
GCTCAACTGACCAGAATCAGCACGATCGGCCACGATCGCGTCAATGATTTTGACGTTTGCGGCGGGAAATGGCAATGCGGACAATTCCGCGACGGTGACCCAGCGGATTTCGTCACAGGCGATCGGCTGCGGTTCGCCCGCTAGGTGGGTGCAGTGGTAGACGTGCAGCGACACTTTAAGGTGACTGTAAGCATGATCAACGGTGATCAAATGCTGACCGACTGCGATCTCGATCGCCAGTTCTTCGAGAATTTCCCGCTTGACGCAGGCTTCCGGTGTTTCGCCCGCTTCAATTTTGCCGCCGGGAAATTCCCATAGGCCGCCTAGTAAGCCTTCCTGTGGACGCCGATCGACCAAGATCCGATCACGGCGATCGTTCCAAATCACGGCCACGCCGATATGTTTATGGGGGATCGGAGCTTTCGTTTCGCGCATGGGTCGTTCGGACGTAATACCTAAAGAATGAGCCTGACAGGTATCTTGCCACGGACAGAGCAAACAGGCGGGATTTTTTGGGGTGCAGCAGGTGGCACCGAGATCCATGAGGGCTTGGTTGAAGTCGCGCGGCGCATCGCGATCGAGCAGAGTTTCGGACAATTCCCAAAGGGATGGCAGCGCCCGACTGGTGGGTACATCCAAGGCCACGAGCCGCGCCAGTACCCGTTTAACGTTGCCGTCGAGAATCGCCACGGGCAAATTAAAGGCATGGCTTAAAATGCCGCCTGCGGTGCTGCGTCCGATGCCGGGAAGGGCGATCGCGGCGTCAAAATCGCGGGGAAATTCGCCGTGATGCTGGGAGACGATCACCTGTGCTGCCCGATGAAGATTGCGAGCACGGGCATAGTAGCCGAGTCCCTGCCACAGTTTCAGCACCGCTTCCAAATCAGCGGCAGCGAGGGTGTGAACGTCGGGAAATCGCAGCAGCCAGCGTTCAAAGTACGGCCATGCGGTTTTGACCTGGGTTTGTTGCAGCATGATTTCCGAGATCCAAACGGCGTAGGGATCGCG
>RDYZ01000220.1 GCA_004293855.1 Oscillatoriales cyanobacterium
AGGAAACGCTAGGATACGAGAGAGTTTTCGATCACTCGGATCGGCCTCGGTTCCGTCTCCACTCTCGAACTACTGAGCCATGTCCACCAAAGACAAAATTTTCCTTGTTTTGCTCGGGTTCATCCCCATTTCGATCGCCGCCCATAGCTCAGACTGGGGCGCGACGGTCATTTTCCTCACCGCAGCCTGTGCGATCGTCCCCCTCGCCGCCTGGATGGGAACTGCAACCGAAGAGCTTGCGGTTGTGGTCGGCCCCACCGTTGGCGGCCTGCTCAATGCCACCTTTGGCAACGCGACGGAACTGATCATCGCCCTGATCGCCCTACAAGCCGGATTGCTGGACGTCGTCAAAGCCAGTATTACCGGTTCAATTATCGGTAACCTGCTGCTCGTGATGGGTTTATCGATGCTGCTTGGTGGCCTCCGGTTTAAAGAACAAAACTTTCAATCGGTCATGGCACGGCTGAATGCCTCCGCGATGACCCTTGCTGTTATCGCCATTTTGATCCCCACAGCGGTTTCGGCCACCTCAAGTGGCATCGAAGAAAATACGATGCGTACCCTGTCAAGCGCGGTAGCGATCGTGCTGATTGTTGTCTACGGCTTAACCCTCGTGTTTTCGATGAAAACCCACGCCTATCTTTGCGATGTGGGAGAAGCCGAAAACGAAATCGAAGGCCAGCCCGAACACCATGAAAAGCCAAATGTGTGGATTTGGGCGGGGGTTTTACTGGTTTGCACCCTAGCCGTTGCCTACGAATCGGAACTGCTGGTCGGTTCCCTAGAAGAGGCGACCGAATCCCTGGGACTAACGCCTCTGTTTACCGGGGTGATTCTCGTGCCCATTATCGGTAACGCTGCTGAACACGCGACAGCGGTTACCGTCGCGATGAAAAACAAGATGGATCTGTCGATGGCCGTCGCGATGGGATCGAGCTTGCAAATTGCGCTGTTTGTGGCGCCGGTCCTAGTGCTTGCGGGCTGGGCGTTTGGTCAGCCGATGGATTTGAATTTCAATCCGTTTGAGTTGGTCGCGGTGGCTGTGGCCGTAGCGATCGTCAATTCCGTTAGCTCCGATGGACGATCGGATTGGCTGGAGGGAGCCTTACTCCTTGCAACCTATGCCGTGTTGGGGATTGCGTTCTTCTACCATCCGATCGCCTAGGGCTGCGATCGATCAGTTCCCGATCCTCAAGGTCAGATCCCAGAGCAAACGCAGACTCGAATGACCCTCACCCTAAATCCCTCCAGGCCGGGAGGGACTTGGCAAACCTTAGGGTTCACCAGAAATGCGTATACGCCGTTGCATCGTTCTTATGCTCTGTGTGGGAACGATCAAAACAACTATGTTTCGATCGTTCCCACGAACAAAGGCGGGTTTAGGCGACAAGGGCGGGCTGATTTTGGTCACCATCCAGCTCACACCGAACTTACTGCGAGAGAAACGCTTGGAGTTGTGACTCAAGGCGCTGCCATAGCTCCAGAAATGCTTGACCCTCTAGCACGCTTTCCGTCACGATCGCATGGTGCGCCAACCATCCAAGGCTGATTCCCAGTCCCGCAACGCTCAACAACACCCAAAACGCTTTCCAGCCGGATAAGTTCGCCATTTGAAGATCGAGCCGCACCAAAAGCCCTGCGGACATCAGTAGCAGGAGGTTGGCAAGCCAATCCAGATGAACCAGCAAAAACACAACGATGACGCCCCCCAGCATGGACGTTATAAAGGCACGTCGATCGGATTTGAGCCAGCGTACGGAAAAGAGGCGAATCATCGACCAGGGGGAGGCGAGGAGTTCAGACAACAGCAGCACTGTACAGATGGCAATGACCCAGGCACCACGATTTGTCACCCAGGTTGCTAACATCCAGCCAAAGTTGATGTAGGTCAGCAATAGCAGCGAAAACGAGATTCCGTAGTGAGGGCGTAGCTGCAAACGACAGGAGGGGGGATACGTCGAGGGTAGGGATTCGTGAGACATATGTGGGCCTGATGAACGCCAAAAGTCGCAAATAGATCGAGTTTAAGGAGAATGGGTGAGGGTTGCCGTTCGGCGCAACTGCCGCTAAAGGTTGGATGAAATGGCTTGGACGGGACAACTGGGAATGCACTGTTCGCAAACAATGCAACGGCTCCGATCAAAGTGGAGGTGAAACGTTTTGAAATCTAAGGATAGGGCTTGGGTGGGACAAACACCGGTACAGAGGCCACAGTCCACACAGATACGATCGTCAATGACAATTTCACCCGAGGCGGAGGAAATACGAATTTCCTGCGATCGCATCCAGTCGATCGCCGCGTTCACTTCATCAATATCACCGAGAAGCTCCACCACCAACGTCCCGACCTGGTTGGGTGTGACCTGAGCCCGAATGATATTTGCCGCCACATTGAAATCCTTTGCCAGACGATAGGTGACGGGCATATGAATCGACTGCCGGGGAAAGGTGAGCGTCACTCGTTTTTTCACGGGAAAGATCGCGGCGTGCGCGTTCGACTCACTACACTAAAGATTAACCTTGGATTGTGACCCGTCAATCGAATGTCACAATTTCCTCGTTTCCACATCTTGCCAACTCCGTGATATTTATTCTGTTTGCCTGACCCCATGAGTGACACGCCGACTAATACAGTTAACCTCGCGACCCGCAGCCGTAACATCATCGTAGCGATCGCGGCGATCCTCCTCAGTTTTGGCCTAGCGCTGGGAATTAATGCTCCCAGTGGGACGGCTACCCTCGCCAGCCTCGCCGATCGTGCGATCGATCTGGATGTGGCCCGCCGCAATGACAAACCGACCCTGATCGAGTTTTACGCCAATTGGTGCACGAGTTGTCAGGCGATGGCCCCCGCGATCGCGGAACTGGAAGATGTGTACGAGGATCGGATTAACTTCGTCATGCTCAACATCGACAATACAAACTGGCTCCCCGAAATGGAACAGTACGAGGTGGATGGTATCCCGCATTTTGTCTTTCTCGATGCGGCCAACCAGACGATCGCCCAGGCGATCGGCGAACAACCTAAATCTGTTGTTGAACAAACCCTCAGCCGCCTGATCGACGGACAAGCGATCGCGATCGAACCCAGCCAGGGTCAGACCTCCAGCCTGGATGATGAACCTGCCGATCGTCTGCAACCCAGCACCGATCCACGGGGTCACGGTGCAGTTGCACCCCAGACTTAAATCAAAGGATATTAAATACATTAATTAGACTTATGGTAAAATAGATGACAAGTGGGGGGTGGATCGGTATATTTGTGGATGTGTGAGGAGCGAACCAGAAAAAGCGCCGAGACGAAACACGGTCAGTCGTCGGCGCTTTTTCTGATCTTTGGGTCTTTGCACGGTGTCGGCTCGTTTCAGTTTGCCGCTACTGTGCTTCTTCGCTCCTTACGGATTGCGTGCGATCGTGTTGTTGCAATATTTGACGGATTTCGCAAAATCAATGCCATTGTTGGGCTCGCTCACTCGATTCAGTGGCTCAAGCTAAGGCCAGTTTTGATGCTGATGCAGGGCTAGCGTCTTTGATTTACAAGTCGTAACGATTTTTTCCGCATAATTCTACGGTTGAACCCTGTACGATCGTGCGCGGTTCGGCAATCTCAACCCGGCATCCTCCTATCGGTTGGCAGGATCGATCCAGTACACTGAGACAGATAGACACCGGGTCATAGTCTCGACGTGACGCCGTCCTAAAGCCTCGTACCCTCGTAAATTTTATGAATCCTGTTGTCGGACTTTTCGTCCAAACCCTCAGCACGTTTCTCAACATCTATCTTGCGCTCCTGATTGTACGCATCCTGTTGAGCTGGTTTCCTAGTGTGAATTGGTTTGATCCACCGTTTTCGATTTTGGGTCAACTGACCGACCCGTATCTCAACCTCTTTCGATCGCTGATTCCCCCGATCGGTGGTATCGATCTTTCGGCAATTCTCGCAATTTTTCTGTTACAAATCGCCCAATCCGCTGTTCCGGCGTTATTGGTTGGTGGCACATCATTCTAGGGCATCTCCAGCTTAGACATTGGGTCACAGCGAACCCATCCGTGTGCCACACAGGGTAGGTCAAGATAGTAGGCCCAGATAACCGTCTGACCTAGCCAGGTTTTGCCGAGCCGATCGCACTCCCAGCTAGGTCTCACCTCATGCCTTGTCCCAACCTCAAATCTTTTTGATCGCACCGCAAGACCTACTCCACATTTATTGTTAAAGTAATAGACCGAGAAGCATCCTTTTGACGCGAAATAACTCTGCAATAGTCTAAACCTTAGTCTTACGACGGCAGAGTTTTGTTTATCCCGACATGATGGCTTTGTGAACCTGAGGCGTGAACCTGAGGCAAGCTCGCATGAAACGAACGCTCACTCCGGGATCGCACCACATAACGCTCCGACATGGACTGTCATGCTCAACCCAAATCTGGACGATATCCAGTTAACCCAAGAAGATTACGAACGCTACTCACGCCACCTGATTTTGCCCGAGGTGGGTGTTGAAGGCCAAAAGCGACTGAAGGCCGCAAAGGTTCTGTGTGTCGGTACGGGCGGACTTGGTTCGCCGTTGCTGCTGTACCTGGCCGCTGCCGGTGTCGGTACGATCGGGATTGTTGATTTTGACGTCGTTGATTTTTCTAATCTTCAGCGCCAGGTCATCCACGGTACATCCTGGGTCGGGAAGCCGAAAATTGAATCGGCGAAAAACCGCATCCACGAAATTAACCCGTTCTGCAATGTCGAACTGCACGAGGTCGCGCTCAGTTCGGAGAATGCCCTCGAGATTGTCGAACCCTACGACATCGTGGTCGATGGTACGGATAACTTCCCGACGCGCTACCTGGTGAATGATGCCTGCGTTTTGCTGAATAAGCCCAACGTCTACGGCTCGATCTTCCGGTTTGAAGGTCAAGCAACGGTCTTTAACTATGAAGGTGGCCCCAACTACCGTGACCTGTATCCCGAACCGCCGCCGCCGGGAATGGTTCCGTCCTGTGCTGAAGGTGGTGTGCTCGGTATTTTGCCGGGAATTATTGGGGTGATCCAAGCGACGGAAACGATCAAAATCATCATCGGCAAAGGGACAACCCTCAGCGGTCGCCTGATGCTGTACAACTCGCTGGACATGACGTTCCGTGAGTTGAAGTTACGCCCGAATCCGGAACGTCCGGTGATCGAAAAACTGATTGATTATCAAGAATTCTGCGGAATTCCCCAAGCTAAAGCAGCGGAGGCCGCGAGTGTGAGTGCCATTCCTGAAATAAGTGTGACTGAACTCAAAGCCGCACTGGATAGCGATCGCGACAGTATCCTGCTGCTGGATGTGCGGAATCCCCACGAATACGAAATCGGCAAAATTGACGGTTCGCTACTAGTGCCCCTGGGTGACCTGGAAAATGGTAGTGGTATCGCCAAGGTGAAAGAGGCGCTGGGTGATAAAAAGCTGATCGCGCACTGTAAGCTTGGTGGCCGATCGGCGAAAGCGCTTGCCATTCTGAAGGAAGCTGGAATCGAAGGCACGAACGTTACGGGCGGTATTAATGCCTGGAGCCAAGAGGTCGATCCCTCGGTGCCGCAATACTAGAACACCGCTCAACTTGGGCGGTTTTTTTATGAATATCGTTAACGTGGGATGAATGCGAGAGAAACCGTTAGGATCGATTCAGCCTTTGCGATCGCCGACGAATCACCGCGCGTCACCTATGCAGCACCATGTTATTCACCACATTCACGGACGACTGCGTGTACGCCTCCCAGAACTGAGTGCGGCCCATGATATCGCCCGTCTGCAAACCGAACTGGAACGCCTCCCCCGCTTCAAATCCTGGCGCTTTAATCCAACGGTTCGATCGGCGGTAATTGAATACGTCACGGATGGGCGTCACCCAGAGGCCGACGCCTCGGGTCTGTCGTTTCTGGAGGAACTGATCGCCTGTCTTACGATCGTGCCGGTGTTTGAGCACACGATCGACCCAGAATCGCCAACCCGATCGAGGGAACAGGCCGATCCAGATCCAACCCCAGCCGACCCTACGGGCGACGATTGGGAGCAACTCACCACACCGATCGTCAGCCTCGGATTGGCCGGACTTGCCACGTTGATCGAATTGCCGATCGGACTGACTGCAACGGCGATCGGCCTTGCGGCGTGGCCCATTATTGAGCGCGGCTTGGCTGGACTAACCGCTACGGAACCGCACGATCGTCAGCTCAAGGTGGAGCTTCTCGACACGATTTGGCTGGCGTGGCAATTAACCCAAGGTCAGTTCATCGCTCCGGCCCTATTGGCCACCCTAACCGAAGCTGGAATCATCGTGCGCGATCGCACCCGACGAGAGGAGCATCGCGAATTATCCATCCTGCTGGATCATCAAATGCGGGGTCAGACCTGGGTGGAACGGGGAGACGGAGCGGTGGCGATCGCCGTTCCCTTGGTGCAGATTGGTGATGTGGTGATCGTGGGTCAAGATGAGCGCCTGCCGATCGATGGGGAAGTGGTGGCGATCGCACCCCAAACCCAAATCGCCACGCCTGTGTGGTGTGAGCCCGGTCGTGATGCTGCGGTGACGATCGGGCAACGCCTTGATGCTGGAACCCTCGTCAGACGGGGCGAATTGCGGGTGCAAGCCCTGCGATCGGGTAAGGCCACCCATGCGATGATTGTCCACCACCTGGCCGACACCGTAACAACCCTGCGTACTGAATTCGGTGATCGCTTGGCTGCAATCTCCGACGCGATCGTGGCTCCAACTCTGATCGGGGCGGGGTCGCTGCTCGCCTTGGGCTTTCCCCAGGGAGCGCTACCGTTATTACAGCTCGATTTCGGCACTGGTCTCGCGGTTACGCTGCCAACGACCGCACTCAGTGCCACGATCGGCGCGGCCCGCCAGGGACTTTATCTACGCGATGGACACCTCCTAGAACGATTGGTTGGCGTCAAAATCGCAGCCTTTGAGCTGTCGAGCGTCGTGATTCCGATGACGGTGACCGAGATTTATCCCCTCAAACCCGAAACTCCCCCCACAATCTTGATCTCGTTCGTGGCCTCGGCTTATCACGAGCTTGGCGGTGCTCTGGGTGAGGTTTGGGCTGGTTATGCGGCCACGATCGACGCCGCACAACTGACCTGCGATCGTCGTCATATCATCCCCGGCGGTGGCATCGAAGCAGAAATTTTGGGGCAAACCCTCCGAATTGGGTCCGAAGCGTGGCTGCTTGAGGACGGATATTCCTGCGAAGGGTTGCGCCAGCGTTATCCCGAACTGTTCCAGCCTCAGCCCCAGTCCTCGGCCACAACTCACCGTGAATTTGAGCGCTTACTGTTCGTGGTTTGCGACGGGGAGTTACTCGGGGCGGTGGGCTATGGCGTGCAGCTTTGCCCTACGGCAGAGGAGGCGATCGCGACCCTACAACACCAGGGAATTACGAGCTATCTCATCGGTGACGATCGGGCTCCGGTGATTGAGGCGATCGCCCACCACCTGACGATCGCACCCGAGCGTGTATTTGCCGCTGCCACCCCCACGGATCGACTCGCGATCTTGGATACCTTGAGTGATCGCCACGATCTCGATTCATTCCCCCAGACACAAACCCACCGCCATCGCGACCCCCGTGAACTGTTGTGGATCAGCCGCGATCGGGAATTTGAGATTCCGCTGGATCGCCGGGGCCTATTCGCGGAGATTGGCGCCACGCTGGATGTGAGTTTGGCCGATCGTCGGATCGATTTGGTGGCGATCGATGGCGACCTACGCGATATTCCCCACGCGATCGCGATCGCCCAGCAGGCCACCACCATGGCAACCCTTAACGCTGCCACCGTCATCTGGCCCAACCTGGGTGTGGTGTTCACCGGGATGTTATTCGGGTTCGATCCCGTCCTGGCGGTGCTGGTCAACCAGTGCGCCGTTTTGCTCGCTGAGTTCAACGGCTTGCAACTGCGACGCGGGCGATCCAAGTCCCATCGCTGGCCGCCAGCGGATCGAGGTGCGATCGATCCGGATGCCACCCTGAGCGATCGCGATCTCGAAGCCCTATTTACGGAGCGCCGGATCAACCCATCTCCCCCCTCCCCTCCCCCTCACCGCAAACGCCCAGATCCAGACTCCCGCGACTTTCCTCAAAATCCTCAAAACCTTGCGATATCATGAAAATAGTAATCGTTTGTGATATCTAAATCGAAGTATTGGGAGACCTATGGAGTTCGCAATTGTATCCGCCCTAGCCTTTGGCGCTGGTGCTGTGATGGGAGCCGCTGGTTCGGTACTTGGAAAAGGTGAAACGAATGCGGATGATCCAGTGCGAGCCGCGATGAAACAGGGGCTTGCTTGGTCGATGGAAGCGATCGATAGCGCCCAGGGTGCGATCGCCGAAGCCAGTGAATCGTTTAATGACCTCATGGCGGAGGCACGGATGGAAGTGAATAAGTCGAAACAGTCCGCTGCAACCCAAACTCAGCCTCCCAACTCGGTCGAAATCGACGCAGATTAAGCCCCAACACTCCACGGATCTGACCCAGGCTTCAGCCCCGATTCACCTGATATTTCCATCGCTTAAACCGGCAGTGTTGAACGGTCGTTCTCACGGATCTGGAAAATTTGCCGATCCTTGATCCTGATCGTTGAATAGTCCTGTAGAGTGACGATCGCCCCCACTGATCGCGATGCGACCACAGCCACCGCCAGGACACCGCACACAACGACTAATGGAATTCGGCCCACTTTTTCTCGCTTTTCTCCTCGGCGGCCTTGTTTTTGCGCCGATCGTCAACGCGATCGACTCCGTACTCGGTCATACGATCGCCAATACCACCCGTAATCTGGCGAAATCGACGATCGTCCTCCTGCTAGAACTCGCCGATCGGGCAAAAGTTGCGGGTTCTGAACTGGGTGAAGCCTTTCAAGATCTGGTCGCCGAAGCGCAAGCCGATCGCCGTACCGGTGATCCCTCCAACGCCTCCGCCTCCACTCCAACCGAAGTGGAGATCGACGCAGACTAAATCCAGACAGTCCTGGCGATATTTTTCGATTGGCGACCTCGGACGTTCCAAATCTCTAAATTCTCAAGCCTTGGGATTGAGTTACCGCTGGTGAGTCTAGGGAACTGAAGGATCTAGCAGAACTTGGGTGACCTCCGGCGTGCGGGTGGCCCAGGTTGATGGCTGAGTTTTCAACGCGATCGCTTTGGGGTGCAGCATAACGAATTGCCATAGCCGAGCTGGATGCCTCCGCTACAATGGGGCAAGTGATCGTTTGACGCGATCCCCGGCGTGTCCTTGACGGGTGCGCCCGCACTACCACGACCCCATCCATTCCAACTCAGAATTCATCCTCGAATAACCATGGAACCCGTAGAAATCGCAATTTTTGGTGGCGTTAGCCTCATCGCTGCCGGTGCAATTGGCTCGCTGCTGGGCAAATCCCAAGAGCAAACACAAAAAGCCTGTGACGAGTTTTCGGATGCTATCCGCGAAGCCACCAAAAATGGGCTGGTGTGCGCGGTCAAAGCCTTTGATGAGACCAAGGCGGCGATCGATGAAGCGAATCTCAACTTTCAGAGCTTGCTGGAAGATGCTCGCGCGGAAGCGGCTCGCACCCCGAAAAACGACGCACCCCGTCAAGTTGACATCACCTCAAACTAAGGGCTGTTCTCAATTCAAGTTCTAGCGCTGACCTAGCCAGGGTGACAGCCCCTCGTTTTTGGTTGGGTCGAGCGTTCAACAGCTTGCCCGATCCGGGTTCTACGATGAATTGATGACATGCCCGTATCGGCTGGGAGGGTTAATGGCGATCGTTGACCCTCACGACAAACTTTGTCCCTTTCTCGCCCATCCCCTCGATCCACAGTTCCCAAGTTGAGTGTTTACAGCTTGCCGATCTGTCGATCGTGGCTGCGGTGAGGGAATGCTCTACCGCCTCAAACCCTGACACTCCACGACACTCGAGCCCGCGTATGTTAGCCGATCGACCCCATTCTCTTGCGGTGACGGGCAGTACCTCGATCACCAACCCGACGCTGTATTTGCCTGACTACACAATCGTTCACGCGATTCCTGGACGATTTCGCCTACAAGTCCCGCAATTGAATTGGGACGAGGATTATGCCGCTCGCCTGGAATGGTTGGCGAGTCATATCGACGGTGTAACCGAAGCGCGGGTGAATCCGCCCGCCAAATCGTTGATTGTTTGCTATGACACGGCGATCGTCTCGGCTCGCAAGGTTCAGAATAATCTAATCGCCTGTCTCGAAGAGGCGACCAATGCAGAGCTATCCACTGAAATCATCCTCGCGGAAACGTCCGTCGAGAGTAATGAGATCGACTATGCTGAACGGCTGGGAATGCCGGTCCTGAGCTTGGTGCTCAGTTTAGGGGCGATCGTGGGGTTACCGATTCCCGTCTGGCTGATTGCGGGCGTGATTTTGATCGGTTCTGTTCCGGCTTTCCTGCGAGCCTGGGAAGGCATCGAAGAAGAGGGCGAGTTAAACGTTGATTTTCTGGACTCGTTAGCGATCATTCTCCATACCCTTGAGGGTCGTTTCTTCCCGCCTGCTTTTATGTTGGGTTTGCTCGAATCCGGTGAAGTGATTCGCGACCTGACCGCACGGGGTACGGCTCGCGCCAACCTTGACTTGCTGGAGTGTCTGGGTAAAACAGCACGGGTCGAGCGCGATGGCGAAACGATCGAAATCGAACTCAAAAACGTGGTGGAAGGCGATATAGTCGTCGTCTTCCCCGGTGATCAAATCCCGATCGATGGCAGCATCGCCACAGGAACCGCCACGATCGACCAACAAAAACTTACGGGCGAGTCGGTTCCCGTCACCCGTGGCCCGGGTGATGAAGTCTACGCTTCGACGCTAGTAGTCGATGGCACAATCCGGATCAAGGTTGAGCGGACAGGCGAAAATACCCGCGCGGGTCTGGTGGTCGCCTTGATGAAAGCCGCACCGGTGCACGATACTCGCATCGAAAACTACGCCCAAAAAATTGGTAATCAAGCGGTTTTGCCGACACTATTCCTCGGCGGCGCGGTTTGGGCGGCAACGGGTAGCGCAGCACGCGGAATCTCGCTGATTACGCTGGACTTTGGGACGGGGATTCGGGTGTCGGTGCCGACGGCGATTTTGTCGGCGCTCACCTATGCGGCGCGTCAGGGGGTGTTTATCCGCAGTGGTCGCGCGATCGAGATGCTGGCACGGGTGGATACGATCGTCTTCGATAAAACCGGTACTCTGACCCAGGGTCACGCCGAAGTGGTCGAGATTTGCACCCTCAATCGTCAATATTCCGATGCCGATATTCTGGCGATCGCGGCCACGGCAGAACAGGGCTTAACGCATCCGGTAGCTGAGGCGATCGTCCGTCACGCCAGCGACAACGGCATCGATTTACGTGAGTGTGAAGACTGGGATTATCTCGTCGGCTTCGGCATTTCGGCACGGATCGATCAGCAACCGGTGTACGTCGGTAGCGGTCGCCTGATGGAGAAGCAAAATATTGATCTCGCGAAATTGCATCGCACTCACCCTGAAATTACGACCGGCGGTAGCTCCGTGGTTTACGTTTCGACCGATCGCGAGGCGATCGGCGCGATTCTCTACCGTGATCCGCCGCGTCTGGAAAGCAAGCTGGTAATTGACGATCTCCACCGTGAAGGCATTAACCCGTTTATGCTCAGTGGCGACGTGCAGCCGGTGGCCGAGGCGATCTCCGCCGAGCTGGGCATTCCGCCGCAAAATGTCTACGCGGAAGCCTTCCCCGAACGTAAGGTTGAGGTGGTGAAGTCGATTCACGATAGCGGCAAGACGATCGCCTTTGTCGGGGATGGGATCAACGACTCGGCGGCTTTGGCTCACGCTGATGTGTCGATTTCCTTTGCCTCGGCCACGGACATGGCACGGGAAACGGCGGATATTGTGCTGATGGATGACAATATCGCCAGTCTGATTATGGCGATCCGGATCGCGAAGCAGACGATGGATGTGGTTTGGCAAAACACGGCGATCGTAGCCGTCCCCAACCTCGGGGCGATGATTCTGGGCGTTATCTTTGTGCTTGACCCGGTGTTGGCCGTCGCAATTAATAACGGCTCGGCGATCCTGGCTGAACTCAATGGCCTACGTCCGCTGCTCGGCCCCGACAATGTGCCGGACTTTGTCAAAGATCCGACTATTTTGCAAAAGGCATCGGTTCAAATTTCCAGCACATCGGCGGCTAGTGCCGAGGCTGCTCGTTCCGCGTCCAATGGCTCGAACGGCTCGAACGGCTCGAACGGCTCGAATGGTAAACATTCAAGCCATAGCGCATCCTCCAATGGCAGCGATCGCAACTCAGGCGATCCCGTCACCTTTGAAGATCTGCGTGTCAGCTAATTTCCACTGTTTTGAATTGACCCATTCTCACGGCATTTTCCATGTCTACAACCCCCATGAACGCTGTAAATTTTGTCCTACCTGAACCGATGAACGAATTCAAAAATCAAGTGCTGCGTGTGGTTGGGGTGGCCTGCGCCGCGATCGGGATGCTCGGCTTAGTGCTGCCCGTGCTGCCCGGCGTCCCATTCCTGATCTTGGCTGGCTTTTGCTGGCAGGGAATTCGCTAGTTTTGTAGGCGGGTTCTGGGTTCGCATCGGTTTTTTCCAGCGTTAATCCGCCCCATCTTTTCAACGAACACCTCTGAGATTTCAGTCCCTCAGGGGTGTTTTTTGTGATGATACGAAATCCGATTTCAGCTCACCCCGATCGCGATGCCACCTTGGACGAACAGGTTTCCCGAACCGCGACGTACTACGATATTCAACCGAGATTCCACCTCGAATGACTTCTCATTACACCTTAATACCTGATCTCGCGTCACTATGTCAGACTCCGGAACACTACTTGCCCGTGGCTTAAAGGGAATCAACGTTTACCTTGTGGGCATGATGGGCTCAGGGAAAAGCACGATCGGCCAACGTATCGCCCGTGATCTGGGCTATCGGTTTATCGACACCGATACCATCATTGAACAGGTGACCCAAAGCACCATCCCCGAACTGTTCGCAACGGAGGGGGAAGCCGGATTTCGGGAGATCGAAGCTCAGGTGTTGCGGCAGGTGGTGGCCTTTCAGCGGACGGTGGTGGCGACGGGAGGCGGCATTGTCAAGGACGATCGCAATTGGGGCCAAATGCGCCAGGGGTCGGTTTTGTGGATTGATGTGCCGATCGATGATTTGTTCGATCGCGTTCAGGGTGACGCCAATCGCCCCCTATTGAATGATCCAGACCCCAAAGCGAAACTGGCGGCATTACTGGCAGAACGCCGCGAACGGTACGCCCAGGCTGATGCACGAATCACTAGCACCAATGCCGAATCGCCCGAGGTGACCGCACAACACGCGATCGAAGCCCTCATTCAGGTGATCAAACCGGCACTCGAACCCGTAGTGCGCTACGACCACAATTAATATCGCAGGATAAAGTCCTCGATCGCCTCCCGTACCGGCTGCTGACGACCATCAACGTGTTCAACCGTACCGCCGGTAATATAGGCTTTCGCCACCTGCTCTAAATCGTTGTAGAGATCGGGATCATCGATCGACTCAGAAATGTAGCGCCGTTCGCCGGTTTGCTCAAAAATGAGCCGGTTAAACGGTTGATCGTTGAGTTTACGGAGGCGTCCGGGTTGCCGTTCGCCGATGTAGCGCTCGTTGAGTTCAAAGTTGAGACGCAAATAGGGAACGTTGCGGCGATCGCGCTCTAGGATTTGGCGGCAAATATCCCCGGAAATTTCCGCCGCTGGGTCTAGAAACATATCGGGTAAATGGGTAACCCATTCCACCGTCCCCCAGGAATTGACCTGGTCATAGGTGTGGGGTCGGGTGACTTTGCCGGTGCCGATGGACAGGATGGCGATGTCGTCGAGTTTGTGACCTAGACGTATGGCATGGGACAACACCGCCAAGTCTGGATTGTTGGCCGCGACGCCACCGTCAATATGGGGCAGATGTTGACCCGATGTACCGTAGGGCAAATTGTAGGGCGGAAAGTAGGTTGGGGCAGAGGCGGAAGCGGTGCAAATTTGCCACAGGGGTAAATCGTCATACCAGAGCTTGTTACCGCCGTATTTTTGATTCCCGCTAGCGAAAAAGGTGGTGTTGCGCGATCGCACATCGTAGGCCAGCAGCAGCAGATCCACCGTAGTAATATCCGCGATCGTGGGGTCTGTTTGGGTTGTCGGATCACGCAGCAGATCGCGCAGGACGTTAGCAATGCCAATCTCAGAACCCAGCGTATGGGGATACAAACCGAGATTGCCGAAAAATTGCAGCAAGCTAACCTTGCGCCATTCTCGCAATAGTCTTGGAAAGATGTGTTTGCCCCGCGCTTTTAAGGTGTCGAGGAGGTCACGGGGCGATTGACCGATCGCCAAGCCCGCCGCCATCATGGAACCGGCAGACACCCCAGCGATCGCATCAAAGTAATCGCAGAGTCGTCCCCCGGTGGCTTCGAGGACTGTTTGCTCCACCTCAAGCAACATCGTCGCCGCCAAGACGCCCCGAATACCGCCACCATCAATGCTCAAAATTTTGTAAGTCATACAACGGCCCCAGCTTCAGAGGTCTCGCGAGATCGATCCGAGCGATCGTCGTCGCTCTAAGGGTCAGTGTAGCGAAGATATTTTCGAGTCGTCGCCCATCACTGCGCTCCAGAACACACTGATGTCTCCCTGTACCCTGTGCGTTGTCTCGCGCTACAAATCGTCCTACAAATTGTCGTAGGAATCGTCGTATGCCTCGGGTTGATAGCGGGGCTCGCGTTCAAGTTTACGATCGCGACGGGGGGGAGTCTGTGCCACCGTCTCCGCACCTTCTAGCCACTGATCGCGATCGTCCTCCCGTTGGTCGGCTTGGTCCGGATTGCGAAGCACCCGCCACGCTGCCCGCAACCCGGCGATCGCCCCCCGAGCTGTACCGTGGGCGCGTTGGGTTTGGCGGCGTACCGTTGCCACACTCTGATTCACATGACCCAGAGTCTCGCTCGCATGACGCACGCTACTGGTCACATTTTCCGTTAAATCGCCCAATTCGAGACCCGTTTGACGGAATGATTCGAGAGTGGCGGGTAACTCACGGTCAAGGGTATTCGCCAAACGTTCGAGGCTGCGTGCGGCCCGTTGCAAGTCGCGTGCAGCGGGCAACATGGCGACACACAAGAGCAGTAATCCCAGCGCCACACAGCCTAACGATAGCCCCAACCAAAAGATCGGATCGGTCACAATTCTTGCTTTTCTTTCGTTCGATTCACTCGCCACAGCATAGCGCTCTTGGAGTCTGTTCAGAGCGAGCATCGAGACCTGTAGATCCAGAAAAAACTGTAACCGTTCAATTCGGAGGTCAGTAACTCTAGAGCAATGAACGACATGGGGGAAGAGCCAACGCCGGAGCGCTTACTCAATTTGGTTGGTGGTATCGAAATCCTGATCGGCGTGCTGATTAATGACCGATCGGTATTCTCGACGGGAGGCATCCCAACCGGCGACGGCGGCATCTCTCAAGCGTTCGGATGTTTCGTGCCAGTCATCCTGGAGGTTGTGCGACAGATTTGTGACACGACGACGTAGCCGATCGGAGAGTTGAATCGTTGTATCTCCAACTTGATGGGCGAATTCGGGTAACTGATCGACGGTTTCCTGTACGGCCCGACGCACCCGTCGCGTTGTGCGGGGATCGATCCACATTCCGGCGATCGCGCCGATCGCTCCACCGAGGAGAACACCGCCCAGAAATGTACCGCTTCCTTTGCCTGCCATGATCTTTGACCTACTCAATACCGACTATTCATTCTTATTCCAGGATGGCACGACATCAGGATTGAATGGTGAGGATTTAGCGGCATTTTGTCTCGGGGGTGAATCGACTCCATCAATTCTGTGTTCAATCGACCGCGATCGGGGATGGGTGTGTGTCCCCAATTCCCCAATTCCCCAATTCCCCAATTCCCCAATTCCTCAAACGTCTCAAATTTTCCAGACTGCTCGCGTCTTCCAGATTTCCCAACTACGCCGTCCGATCGTTTTCCTTGGCAAGATAAGCCTTAATCGCTTCGTATGCTTGATTCACACGCACAAAATCCGTCTCATCCCCTGCCGTTACATCGGGGTGTGTTTCCCGTGCGCGTTGACGATAGGCGCTGGTCAGTTCGGCGGGGGTCACCGGCCAGCCTAGATTTAAAACATCCAAATGGCTCCATAACTCCGCTCGTTCGCGATCCATGGGGGCTTCCGGTTCCGGCTCATCGATCACGATCGGCTCATCGTACCAATACTGGTTGAACTGCGTGGTTTCTCGACTGCTGAGATACATCTCGCGCCCAAAGTCACTCAGGGCTTGCTGACAAAATTTAAAGCCCAGGACCGGAAAGAGGATCGCCATCAGCACGAGGCAAGGCAACAGTAAATAGGACAGCAGGCCCGGTGCAATCAGGGCCATCACAATCGCCACCACGGGTAGTAATTGCAGGCTGAGAATGACGGCTTGCAGCCAGCGGGGAGAGCGATCGCGCATGGGTTAGGAGCGTCTGAACTCGCAAAAAGTTGGCGAAGAGCGGGAGACTCCTCTTGATCGTACGCACGATCGCCAAACGCTGGTTTGCATCATGCCGAAGCCCAAATCTTGAGAAAATCCAGAGAAAATCCAGACCCTCGCGGCCAAACGAGGAATCTGGATACCCTGAAGCGGCTGGATCAAAGATCCCTAGGACGAGGCCATGACCTTGCGTGTGATGCGAGCGCCGAGGGCCTGCATTTTGCCAACGAAATTGTCATAACCGCGATCCATGTGACGGAGATTTTGCAAAATCGTTGTGCCATCGGCGGCCAAACCGGCGATCGCCAGGGCTGCGGAGGCGCGTAAATCCGTTGCTTCGACCGGTGCGCCCGACAACAGCGGCACACCTTCGATCACTGCCACATGGCCTTTCACCCGAATATTGGCCCCCATGCGTTGGAGCTCGGCGACGTGCTGCAAACGGTTTTCAAACACCGTCTCTTCAACGACGCTGCTCCCTTCACAGATACTCAGCAGCGACATAAACGGCGCTTGCAGATCCGTCGGAAAACCGGGGTAGGGCTGCGTTTGAATGTCCACACCCGTCAGCCGATCGGCCTTGAGGACGCGCAGGCTGTTGGGTGTATCTGAAACCACCATACAGCCGACTTCGCGTAACTTTGCAATCACAGCCGTGAGATGTTCAGGCACGACGGGCGAGAGGCTCACTTCCGATCGGGTAATCGCTCCTGCGAGCAAAAATGTCCCCGCTTCGATGCGATCGGGAACCACCGAATATTCCACACCGTGGAGCTTTTCAACCCCCACGATCCGAATCGTATTGGTTCCCGCTCCAATAATTCGCGCTCCCATTGCACGGCAGAAGTTAGCCAAATCGACCACTTCTGGCTCCTGGGCCGCGTTGTGCAGCGTGGTTTCACCCTCCGCCAGCGTCGCCGCCATCATCAGCGTTTCCGTTGCGCCCACGCTCGGATAATCGAAATGAATCGTCGTCCCTTGCAAACGACGCCCGCCCGGAATCGCTGCATGAACCACACCACTCTCGATCGTCACCTCAGCTCCCAGACTTTGCAGGCCCCGCACGTGAAGATCGACCGGACGCGCTCCGATCGCGCAGCCTCCGGGTAACGGCATCTCCGCCACGCCATACCGCGCCAACAACGGCCCGATCGCAAAGAAACTGGCTCGCAGTTGACTGACGAGCTCGTAGGGAGCCTGGGCCGTCGAAATTTCTCGAGCATCAATGTCGAGAATATCGTCATGGTGCTGAATCCGCACGCCCAAGGTCGAGAGAATATTCGCCATCTTGGTGACATCCGCCAAATTGGGGACGTTGCGTAGGCGGCAAACATCGGGACACAGGAGCGCCCCCGCCATGAGTACCAGTGCGGCATTTTTCGCACCACCGATCTTGACGTGACCGCTCAGGGATGAACAGCCAACAATTTCGAGTACGTCCTGCGGTGAAGCCGACTGAGCCATAGATTGGGTGGAATGTAGGGAGAGAGTAATGGACTTGTCCTCCAGAAGAGAGCGGTGAAGACGGATTGAAAGGGCGCGAAAACGCGACGCAAGACCCGAAGTTTGGAGAGCGGCAACACTTGGGGCAGACCGCACGGCATGAATCGCGTGAAATCCTAGCGCCTAAATATTAACTCTTGTTAATTTTGGTTCTGATAGTACCAAAAATGTTAAAAACCTGCTTGGTTTTCGGCCAATAAGAGCCGATCGCAGGACTGACAAGGGGAATGATTCCGCCTTGCAAATCAAGAGGCTCAGGTTTGTCGAGTCACCCATTGTTTCGCTGTGCCAGAGTATGGCGTTGAGTACGATTCCGGGGTTGACCTCTGCGTCTTAATTCCTGGATTCTATTGTCACTCAATTAACCCCTAGATTTTCAGGTTTTCACGCTCGAGAACCCTGTTGATCCCCGGAAATCGCGGCGGAATGCGGCAACTAGGCTGGAGGATTGAAAACGATGTTAAAGCTTAGTGCTGGGTTTGGGCAAGACAATCCGAGAGATATTGAAGGCTTATCGCTAATAGATCGAGGGTGGAAATGAAATGCAGCAGATGATGATTTGAATGAAGACCCTGGTTATATACGGTCGTATCAATACGGATATATTTTAGGGCCGAAATCTGGGGCAAAAAGGAACATTCAAAGGCATCCCAAATGCTGGCAAAAATCACCGAATTAGTGGGTAACGGGGTAGCGTTGGGCAAAGCGGAGTTTTGCCGATCGTGCCCGTGGATTGGCATCCGCTTCAGCGTCACTGGCGATGATGGGCTTTTTCGTCAAAACTTTAAGCTGTTCGGACTCTCGAAAGCGGTGTTTCACGATACGGTCTTCGAGACTATGAAAGGAAATAGCGCCGATGCGTCCGCTGGGTTTGAGGGCGATCGGGGCGGTGTCGAGCCAGGTTTCGAGGCTGTCGAGTTCCGCATTGACCACGATTCGTAGGGCTTGAAATGTACGAGTTGCGGGGTGAATTCGTCCGTAGCGGTAGGATTTTGGCACCGATCGCGCGATCGCGTCGGCAAGCTGTATGGTGCTTGCAAAGGGACGTTTAGCGACGATTTCTCGGGCAATGCGACGGGAGAGACGCTCTTCGCCATACTCATAGATGGCATTGGCAAGATCGGTTTCGTTCCAGTGGTTCACAATGTCAGCCGCACAGAAGGATTGCGATCGATCCATCCGCATATCCAGGGGTGCGTCATTGCGAAAACTAAAGCCACGATCAACAAGATCTAATTGTCCAGAACTAACGCCCAAGTCCGCAAAAATTCCCGCAAATTCGCCCGTGTGCTTTACGTAGGGAAAATCCGCAAAATTACCGTGCCAAAAGTGCACCCGATCGCCAAAATTAACCAGCTTACGCCGTGCGGTTTCGAGGGCTTGTTCGTCGCGATCAATGGCAGTAACCTGTGCCTCGGGATCGGCTTCAAGAATGCGCCGCGTGTGTCCACCGGCTCCGGCGGTACAGTCTAGATAATGGCCGCCGGGATGGGTTTCGAGATCCACAAGTCCGGCGATCGCCTCGTCGGGTAACACCGAAATATGTTCGATCGGAACAAAGTCTTGGGCGGGTTCGGCGGTGAAGTCGGTGCAGAAGTTCGGGCTAGGATCGGCGATCGGGTCGGAAGATTGGGGCACAGTTACGGCGAAAAAAAGACAGGAGCAGCGAACGAGGCGAGATTGATCCTTGGGTGCGATCGTTTCAGAATCCTGAGGTCTCAATCCTGAGGTCTCAAACGATCGCCACCAACGGGTTATGACGGACTGAGGGCTAGAACGAAATCGTCAGATGGCGATCGTTGAATTTGGCACCCGTGACCGATCGTCCTTGTAATGCACTCGGCAACAAAATATTACGACGCTGCCCTCCGGCTTCGATCGTCACCTCGGGCCCCGACTGAATCAGTTTGACTTGATTTTTCGTAAATCCCGGCAAAAAGAGCGTGACGGTTTTACTGGCCGTATCGATCGTCATGGGGCGTGGTGCTTGCTGGGCGAGGCTGGCAAAATCGGGCAGAGCCTCGATCGCCGCTTGCCAATCATTCCCGGACATCGTCGGCACCGCCGCCACCGACAAGGATTCAAACTCGTTACCCACAACGCTGGCGTCCTCACACTGATTTAACAGCACACCGCCAACCGTTAAGCCAATGATTTGCGCCTGTCCCCAACGATAGGCCGCAAGGGCGCGATCGGCAGCTTTGGGAGTGGTCACCAGGTAGGCCGCCACACGCGAAGGATTGCCGAGCAGGGCTTGACCTTCCTCTAGCAACTCGTCCATTTTGTTGGGTGAAAACGACGTTTTGGAAAAATCGGTATTCAGCACCGCAGCGCCAATGGGCTGCAAAAAGGGCATCACCGTTTTGGCAAAGTCGGATTTTTCCCAAACATTGCGGAAGCGACGGAGATACCAACCGCCGATTTCAGCAATACCAAACACGCGCAGGGTTTCGAGATCACTCGGCCCGTCATAGATGATGGTGTCGTACTGCTCCGTGCGATCGTAATCGCGCAGGGCATTGAGCGCAAAAGCGCTATCCATTGCGGGCAACACCGCGAGTTCCTGGCCGTAGATTTCTTTAAAAAAGGGTGTCCGAACGTATTGCGCTTCTAATTTTTTAACTTCGTCCCAGCTTGCTTCGAGAAGTTGGGTGGTATCGAGGCGTACGGCGGAGAGATTAGCCGCCAGCTCGGTGGGTTCAGAGCCCAGGGTTTGGCCGAGCAACAGGTCAAAATCCGGGGCCGGATTGGCCGCAACCAGTAGGGTGCGCCGACCGTTCGCAGCCTGTTGTTTGGCTGCTGCGATCGCCAGAGTTGTACGGCCACTGCCGCCTTTGCCGAGAAACGTAAGAATAAAAGCCATGGGTCTTTTGCGATCGATCTAACCGGTTGCCATCCGATAGCCACACAAGCAATCGAACGTTCATCACGGTAACGCATTGGTCACTGCCTCTTGACCGATGTTGCTATCGCGATCGCCGAACGTCAATCCAGATTAACCCTCGGCTTCGGTCACACCAACGGGTGAGGCACGGACAAAATAAGAGCCGTCAACGACAGCCATTCGTGTGACCATCATCATCGGCTCTTGCAGATGTAAAGGTTGATTGAAAAAACGAACAGCAGACGATCGAAGCAGCGAGCCGCTCTCGTTCCTCTGTGACCTGTGCAATTCAATTCGCCCGAGTCATTCGGTGTGCGTCTTGTCCTGACAACCTAGGCCGGTTGCAATTCATCCTCGAAAAACCAGATCGAAAAATTGCCATCGAACTGGACCACAACACCGACACCACTGCCATCCACCATTTTGTAACTGGTGATTGTGCCGACCGGATTTTGTTTGAGTTTGGCGACGGTATCGTTGTCGATGCGATCGCGAACCCGGACGACTTTAACTTTTTGACCTACTTCCATGACGGCTCGATAAACATCCTTAATAAACCAAGAGATAGTGTATCAGGACGAGTTTCCTACTGGTAGAGACCGACCGGAAAGGTTCCTGTTTCCCTGGGTCTTTCGCCTCGATTCGGGGCGAGGGTCTTGATTACAGCCTGGAGGTTCAAAACCCCAAGCCCGATGCAACCGTTCCGGTGAAGGCTGCGATCGATCCCCTGATCCCCGAGGTCGCCGCCTTGCTTCCCTAATTCGTCTCCTCGTCCGTAACCGCTGCTACCACCTCGTCTGGTTGAGTCCCATCCTTCACCAGGCGGTATCCGGTCTCCTTTAAATCTTTTTTCTTGAGTGCTTTTGTGCCGACGGCTCCGGGATAGGTGGCGATTTTGAACACGTAAACCCCGTGCGCCACGACACCGATCGCCCAGGTTGTAGTTAACTGGGCCAAACGTGGGTCATTCCAACCCTTGAGCGCGGCGAGAAACCACAGAAAACTATTTCCTGCACAAAAGACCGCAACGTGAAAGGCAAAATTCAGCTGATCGCCAAAGCGACGAAAATCGGGATCACGGCGATCGGGTTGACGAGGCCAGAGGGGAGGCATGATGAAATCGGTCGAGTGAGTGATAAGGATCAAAATAGCCGCTGAATGACAGCCTCAGGATTCACCCTGAAGCTTGAACAAGCGTCATTGCTTGCCATCTTCGCACCCAACGGCAACGGGATCAGCATTGATTCTCCGGAATTTCGACGTTTACCCTGCCCACCCCCTCGCCACAACAGCAAAAATCAGAAATCAATCTGCTACGATACGAACAACATGAGGGGTGAGACCCATCACTCCGCTCTCCGTCGGATCGTAACCCCTAGTCCTAACCTCTGGCCGCAGACGTTGCGCCCACCACGATCGCAAGGTAGGGCGACGGAAACTCGGGGTGTACACCGATTACGAGTAGACGCTACACCCCAATCTACATATGCCGCTGACCTCTGCTACCCACGTTGATGCGCTCCCGCCCATGAGCCCGGAGCGATCCGCTAGTCCTCATGTCCATGCGACGCCTGCCGCCTCCGATCGCCTCCCTTTCGTCAACCCATTGCCAGATTGTTCAGCCATCCCGCCACCGCGATCAGGGGTTACCACGGCCCCGTCCGATGCTGTAGCCAGTGCACACGCAGTCCCTGGGGATCGAACCATTCTTCCCTTCGATCGGCTGCACTGCTTTGAAGACGTCGCCGATTGTTTCACGGATCTCGGTTTGCACTTTGACAATGCGATCGCGCTTGTTCCCTCCAATCCACGCTACCCCACCGCACAAAACGCCCTGGTCATTGTCAGCGCTCCCTACAATGGCGCTCTCGCAATTCAGTTCGATCGGCCCATTTCCAGCCTCACCGCCTGCGTTACCAGTTCTCGCCCCATGACGATGTCCGCCCAAAATAAGGACGCCGCCATCATCGCTCGATCGCGCATTCCCAGCGCCAATCTCAACGGCAGTAACTCCCACATCCCCGCCAACTATCCCCTAGTCGTTACCGCTCCGGCGATTTATGGTGTGACCTTTTCCGCCTTTGACGGTCAAATTGCGATTAGTGATCTGGCGTTTTCCTGGGCGACACCTTCCAGTTAGCCCTGGGTTTCGCCCGATCGAATCAAGCCCCGATCGTGGCTCGGTTATTCCTAGATTCGGTTTACCGCAAATCTGGTGATTGATTGGATTCATTCAGTATCCCAGTTGACTGAATTTTTTGTCCAAATTTGTATTGAAGTTGATGGTTGTGACTATCAAACATCATGCACAATCCAAAATTAACCAGTACTAGGCTTAACGTCCCGAGACCAAACCAAGACCCTCCTTGCAGTTTCTGAAGCAATGCTTCACCAAAAACGCATAAACCCGCTCCCACGAGTAATAAACTGATCACTCCCTTGGTGAGCCACAACACCTTCTCACGTTCCATCCTGGCCCCTTTCCTTTTGTGTGATGATTTTGGGATCGAGTATAGCGATGATCCGAACAGTGTCCGCCCCACAATGGGAGACAACCCTAGGGAATTCCTTGCAGACAAAACTTAATTTCCGATCCGCCAAACAAGATATTAGGGTATTTAGTAGGTGCAACGTCAGCTATGGCTGGTGACTCCAAAGGTCTGACCCTGCCTACAAGGCTGTCATCGAGACATCCATAGCCCGCACGAACCCCAGGCAAGGATATAGATCGCGCATTTCTCAGCTTGTTCAATATTGGGCAGACCCGTCGCCCTCAGCCGCAACCGTTTCCCCATCACCTCCCGACCCGCCTTTCATTGCACCCCACGTTTGAGGGAACCCATACCATGACAGGAAGACCGCAACTTCACCTGACTCAATCTGGCGAACACCCGGAAGCGTTGACGATCGCCCCGGCCCCCAACGCAACTGCGGGCAATGGCAACACAGCCCCCCACTGCTCCTGCACCGATCGCCAGGATACGGACATTCAACCCGCCACCGAACCGATGTTTTATTACTTCGCGTACGGTAGTTGCATGTGTCCTGTGGATTTGCAGCGTACCCTAGGTGAAAACACCCGCGACTACGTCATCGGTACGGCTCGCCTTGAACACTACCGTCTCGGGTTTAACCGCCGATCGCAGCATCGCGACTCCGGTGTGCTCGATATTGTGGCCGACCCAACCAGTCATGTGGAAGGGGTGTTATATCGTTTACCTTGGCGGTTAAGCGATCGCCTCGACGAACGCGAAGAAATCCCAACCCGTGGCTACCAACGTGAAACCATTACGGTAAGCTGCCGCGATCGGATTTACACCAGCGTCCGAACCTACAGCGTCATTGACAAGCTACCGCGCGAACTCGCCCCCAATGATTGGTATTTCAATGTCGTTCTCCGGGGAGCCGTCACCTGCGGCCTCTCTGAGCAATATTGCTGGAAATTGTTTGAACACATGTATTCGCTACAGCAGCAACAAGCTGCGTAAGATCACGGACAAAACTATCCACTGGATCAAGACACCTCAGCAATTCTAAGGCTATCTCATCCGGCTGCACTGCTTTACCGAGAATTACGGTTGTCTCACCGCTATTTTTGAGGGGATACTTCCAGAATATTCATCACGGTGCAGCCAGAATTTTAGGCTTACTCAAGACCCAGCTCGTGATCTAGATCGGGAATGCTGGCGAGGCATTCTCCACCAGCCATCGTGACAACTAAGGCGTGAAAAGGTGTCTAGGCTTGCAGCACCCGACGAACGTTAGTCCACGATCAATGTTGACTTTTTTGTTTTTTTATAATCAATATTAAGTTGCACCGATATGATTAGAGGGTTATAGGGTGATGATTGGGAGGAAGCTCGAGGGTTCTAGACCGAAGGGTAGGGGTGAGGATCGCCAAACATTACGGTTTTGCTTATTGACCCAATGTATATAGGTGGAAAGCTCTGAAATTGATACGGTATATACCCTCGAAGTTCTCTATCCTGGCCTCTTTTGGGTTATGGCAGCTCTTGTCAGGAGTGGAATATTTTATCTTAGGAAAAAAGCCACGGACTAGAGACTCTATAATAGAGTCGGAAAGTTTATTCAACTTTCTGTTGATGTGTGGGTCTTTCCCGGTCTAAAAAGTAAATTAAGGGCTGTGCTTTTCATCGATCAAAGTTGACGTAGTATTCCAACTCAGGAGTTGCTTTTGTATGGAGTCCAAACATGAGTTTAGGGCAACTGTCAACGTAATCAGGCTCGATCGTGATGCATTGGTTTGGCTATACGCAAATTAATTAAAACTGGCAGGGATACGATTCACGAACACCTGCATTTATCTCAGACAAATCCCACATTGGTAACGAGGCAAGGCGAAGGAATTGCACATGACTGTAGCTGTCGAACCGAAGCAACATGCGAGTATTTTTATTGCAAGACTCGTTCAACAGGCCAAAAAACAATTGACCGGACAGCTTGATATCCAAGCCGCCAATGGTGAACGGTGGAGTATTTACTTTTGTGTGGGTCGCATTCTGTGGGCGACTCACCACGATCGTCAGGTTAGATCGTTGCGCTATCACCTGTTGGGGGCGTGCCCAGAACTCGACTTTAAAAGCTTGATTGTGCGTGAAGCGGACAAGTTTTTTTCCTGGGACTATCAGGTGTTGTGGGTGCTCGAAAAGCGTAAGGCCATTTCGATGGAACAGACGGGGGCTGCGATTAAAGAGACGATCGTGGATTGCATGTTCGATATTCTGCGACACGAACAGCAGGGGGCGCTTCAGTTTAAGTTGCTCAAGCACGAAGCGCTGAATATGTTACGAATGCAGTTGGTGGCGCTGAATGTGGCGGCGTTGATCAAAAAAGCGCAGGCCATGCTGCACGACTGGAATGAAGCCAAATTGGCGGGGATTGATCCGGATGCAATCCCTACGATCACTGATCGTGATGCCTTGCAGGCCAATATTCCCGGCAAGGTGTTTCAGCAACTCACGAAGCGGATCGATGGACGCACCTCACTGCGTGAACTGTCGTTAATGATGAAAATTGATCTGGTGCGTCTGTCGCGATCGCTTTTGGCTTACATCCGCAAAGGCTGGATTTCCGTCGTACCGGCCCCGGATATTCCTCGCCCGCAACCGCCCACGATCGATGTGTCCACGATTCCCAGTGCGGAGGATCGTCGCCAGTCCTTAATTGCCTGCATTGATGACAGCCCGCAGGTGTGTGAGTTGATGAAACAAATCATTACCGAGGCGGGGTATCGTTTCATTGGTGTCACCGATTCTGTGCGAGCGCTGCCGGTGTTACTCGAGAAACATCCCAGTATGATTTTCCTCGATTTGGTTATGCCGGTGGCGAATGGTTATGAGGTGTGTACACAGTTACGGCGGATGTCCGTTTTTGAAACGACACCGATCGTCATTTTGACCGGTAATGATGGTGTGGTGGATCGGGTGCGGGCCAAGATGGTGAAGGCATCCGATTTTCTGAGTAAGCCGGTGGATAAAAGTAAGGTGCTAGCGGCGATCGAGCGCTTACTTCAGGGTGCTGAGACCCCGGTACTCTAGGGCTGGTTTCTAATCGCCCCTAGGGTGGGTGTCACCCTTGGCGCCCTCCGGTTCTCGGTTGTCGGAGGTGAACGATGGGGAGATTTTCTCAGCTCAAGGATGACGAGGGCTCAACCTCGGAACACCACGATGCGATCGAGTTGAGAAACCGTAACACCACGTAAAGAACCGCAATCATTCCATAAGTGAGAGATACAGTTTTTTTTGTTAGCCTTAGATAGGAACAAATTCGGGCGTTCTGGGTACTGGCAACGGTCAATCTAGAGCGAAAAATGCCATATTGTGCTTTCCCCGAAAGCAAGACCAAACCACTCGCGATCAACCGGTTTCCTCAGGTCTGTTGGTTCGTGAGAATCTCGTCCTACGTTCAATTTTGCTTTAGATTTTTTGGGGTTTTTTGAGAATGGGAACTGTGTTAGTCGTTGAAGATGGACAAACCGATCGTGAACGGATCAATCGCTTTCTAACCAAAGCTGGTCACACGGTCGCAAATGTCGGCAGTCGTGATGAGGCGTTTACGTATCTTGACAGTAAGAAGCCCGATTTGATCGTCCTTGACGTGATTTTGCCTGGGCAGAGTGGCTTTGAGATTTGTCGTGAGCTGAAAGGCAATGCCGCAACCAAGGCCATTCCCGTCATGATTTGTTCGAGCAAGGGAACCGAGGTGGATAAGACCTGGGGCAATATGCTGGGAGCCGATGCGTATCTGACGAAGCCCGTCGATGAGTCAGAGTTAACGACAACACTGAAGCAGTTACTCGGTTGATCCGACGTTAGCGGGTCGGGTTGCTTTCTACGGGTTGATCCATGACGACTCCATCGGTGAGCACAACGGTTCTCCTCCTGGTTTGGCCGGGGAGCGAGACGACCGAGAAGCACCCGACAAGCGGAGGACTTCACCCCTGTCGCTGCTGAAGATTGATGGATCGATCGTGTGTCTGGTGATGTCTTCCGGTTCACCATCGCTGTCTACAGCATTTTCTACAGCACCGTTTATTGCATGACTGCACTCAGTTCGTGCCCTTTGCCCCATGTCTTTCGCGTCTTTTCCGAATCGTCCATCTGATCCAGCGGGGAGATATCCCCGTCGTGATCCGTCTGGCTCGTTGACGACATCCAATGCCAATGCCGCAACGGTTTCCTTTAATGCGTCTGTGGTGGATAACCCACAGGTGGTTCAAAAGTTTTTACAGTTTTTGCTGCGTCAGGGAGATCGGGCGTTAATTCCGGTCGAGATGATTTCGGAAATTATTACGATCCGTGTGCCGGAGGTGTTGCCGGTGCCGCAGATGCGTGATTGTGTGCTGGGGGTCTACAACTGGCGCGGCGAGATGTTGTGGATTGTCGATCTCGGTGAGGCGATCGGATTTCCAGCGTTATTTGGGGGGAAACGTCCACCGGAGACGGCGATCGTGATTGCGATCGAGTTTGGGGACCAAACGATCGGGTTTGTGGTGCCGCAGGTGTTAGACCTGGAGGTGTATAACCTCCAACAGCAGCAGGAGCCGGACCCCCAACTTTTCCCGGCCAGTGTGCTGCCGTTTTTGTCCGGCTATTTCATCGACGAACAGAACGAGATTTCGATCGCGATCGATGTGCCATCTATTTTTCGAGTTTTACAACAGGGTCTCTAAAGGGTGGATGTTCGAGACCGGGGATCGCACCGCAATCATCGTCAGGCATCCCAATCAGACCGCTCTCCATGTTCAATTCTTCGCGCTTGCTGGCTATGTGTTGTATGTGTTGCCCCTTGGGGCCTCGGGGACTTAGTCCACCGCTTTTCACTTAAATTTCGGTGTTCCACTCCCTTGGTTATTGGTTCGCTTCGCTGTTTCACTCACCCCCAACCCTCCGTCATCCGTAGGAGATCGTTAACATGGCCCCTCAAGAGTTATCATCCCGAGAACTATCCACCTTCGAGCAGTCTCTTAAGGAACTGCGGCAGCAGATCACGGGTGTTGCGGAACAGATGCGCAGCGCTAAAACTCCCGAGGATCTGTTAAAGATGGCTGCAATTCAAATCCGCCAAAGCTTGCAGGTCGATCGCGTGTTGATCCTGCGTTTTTTGGAACCGGGTATGGATCGCCTGATTTCGCCCTCAATTCCGGCAGCGTTGATGCCGTCGAGCGATGGGCCATCGGTGGCTTCCTATCTATACGGGTCTCGCAATACCAGTGGTGTGGGCTTCGGTCATGGTAATGGTGCGGGAGAGCGGCGATCGGGCGATCCCGATCCGACCAAGGGGATCAGCAAAGACAGCGATGAGTTTGCGGACTATACCGGCTTGGTGGTGGCGGAGTCCCTAGCGCGGGGTTGGACGCCGACCCAAGGGGCAACGATTCACCTCACCGGATTTGGGTTTGACACGCCGGAGGATTATGTCACCCATCCGTTTGTGTCGATCGCCGATACGGAACGGACGAACCTCACCCCCTACCAACGGCAAATCCTGGAGCGTTATCAGGTTAAGGCCAGTTTGAATATCCCGATTTGTCTGGGTAAGGCTTTTTGGGGGTTGCTCTCGGTACAGCAATGTGATCGGTCCTATGCGTGGGCGGAGCGTGAGATCGTCTTTTTGCGTCAGGTGGTGACGGAAATGACGGTGCTAATGCAACAGTTTGACCTTGATCGTGCGGTGCTCGACTCGCAAGCTCAGGTCGAAGCGGCCTTGGCCAATCTGCGGGAAGCCCTCGGACGAGGACAGGAACGAGACGCGAGTGTGTCACGGGTGATTGAGCGGGTGCGTCAATCCCTGGATATTGATGAAATTTTTGCCACCACAACCCGCGAAGTGCGGATGTTATTGGGGTGCGATCGGGTCTCGGTGTACAAATTCAACCCCGATTTTAGTGGTCAGTTCGTCGCCGAATCCGTTGCGCCGGGGTGGGTAGAACTGGTGGGGCCGAATGTGCAGCGGGTCTGGAAAGACACCTATCTGGAGGAAAACCAGGGCGGACGCTACGCGGATCATGAAACCTACGCCGTCGAAGACATTTACACCGAAGGACACGATCCCTGTCACATTGAACTCCTCGAACAGTTTGAAGCGCGGGCGTATATGCTTGTGCCGATGTTCCAAGGGGAAACCCTCTGGGGAATTTTGGCGGCCTACCAAAACGGTAGCCCCCGCCCGTGGGAACAGGCGGAAGTGACACTGTTACAACGCATTGCCGACCAGTTGAGCATTGCGCTTCAGCAGGCGGAAACCGTGCGCCAGGTGCAGCTACAGTCGAAGCGGGTCGAGAAAGCCGCCGATCGGGATAAAACCTTTGCCCAGGTGATGAGCCGGATTCGTCAGTCGTTGGAAATTGACGAAATTTTTAATACAACCACACGGGAGGTGCGATCGCTACTGCACTGCGATCGGGTCTCGGTGTACAAATTCAACCCCGACTTTAGCGGTGAGTTTGTCGCCGAATCGGTCACCGAAGGCTGGGGCGCGTTGGTCGGGCC
>RDYZ01000189.1 GCA_004293855.1 Oscillatoriales cyanobacterium
TCGATTGGTCAGGGGTGTCAACCTATACATTTCGGACAGCGAGCCGCGATCCCAATCAGATGCGATCGTTTGTCTTCGGCTCCTGTCGCTATCTGCTTAAACTATTTGGCGGGACAATCTGGGACGATCGCGGTGATAAAACCTTTCGGGCGATCGCCGACCAAATCGACGCCGGAATCGAAACCGACGCCCTCCTGATGCTGGGCGATCAAATCTACGCCGACGACCTCAACGCCTTTGACCCCGACACACAGCTCTCGCAATTTTTCGCCCGCTACCGCGATCATTTCACCCAGCCCCACCAGCGATCGCTCATGGCGCGTATTCCCACCTACATGACCCTCGATGACCACGAAATTGAGGATAACTGGCCGCACAAGGCCAGTCATGGCGATCGCACCACCCTCTACCCCGTCGCCCTCCACAGCTACCTGACCTACCAAGCCAGCCATAGCCCCCTGTTTGAGCTCAACCCCGAAGGCACACGCATCACCGGCACGCCCACAAAACTGTGGTACAGCTTCCGCGATGGCTGCTGCGATTTTTTCATCACCGACACCCGCACCGAGCGTCAAATCGATCGGCGCGATCGGTTGCAATTGATTTCACCGCAACAGATGGCGGCACTGAAAGCGTGGCTGGCGGATGGGGCGGAAGCGGTGAAGTTAATCGGGTCTGCCGTGCCGTTTATTCCCGATGGTGTCGATCCCAGTGAGGACAAGTGGAGTGGATTTTTAGATCAGCGGGATGACTTGCTGGACTGGATTCGCGAGCATCAGATTCGGCGGGTGGTGTTTTTATCTGGCGATGTGCACTGTTCCCTCGTGGCAAGCTTATCCTGTGAACACGATCGTGAGTTTCAGGTGATTTCGTTGATTTCCTCGGCCTTTTTCTGGCCGTACCCCGATCGTCAGTACACCGAATTTCAAACCGAAGGGGCGATCGTCACCCACACACCAACCCATTACCGGGTCAACGTTCACACCCCGATCGTCCGGGAAGACAATTTCACACGGGTCACGGCTTCCCTACTCGGCCTCACGGTGGAAACCTTTTCACGGAAGGGGCTACCCCTCACCCACACCACCCTGCCCTTTGTCTAAGTCCGTCAGGTTTGTCAGTTCTTTTGATAAGTTTTTATTATTTTACTTTTGCTGAGCTATCAGTTTAAGATATGAGCAACAAGAACACCTCTCGAAACCGAGAGCCAAGCGCAATGTCGATTACCCGCCTTTTCCCCCAAACCACTCCGATCTCGACCACCGCTGAAACCACCGCTGAGGCCACCACTCAAACCACCACCTCAACCCCAGCCCGTCCGACCCGTCGCCGCTTGATTGACAGCGAACTCCGCGCGTCACGTGAGCACGCCCGTCGTTTGACCGCACTGTATGGCCCCTGCAACCCCGCCACCGCTGCGGCCTGGGATGCAGTGGAGGAAATTCTGACGCTGAAGGCTGATCAACGGGTTGAGCAGATCACCGCTTTCCAACGCTACTGCCAAGAAAATCCCGCAGCCCCGGAAGCTCGCATCTATGACGTGTAGGTGACACCTACCGACGGACACGAACTTGAAGCATCTTGAACCTCATACCAACACAATTGAGCTTTAGCCCTCCCCATTCCAGCTAAAGCTCAATTCTTTCCTGTTTCACGGTAATTTTTGACTTCGATCGTCACGATCGCGATTCTCGTCCCAGGTTTGTTACGATCAGGACAGCCCGACCCTCCCCTCCTGTCACGTCCTGAGCCCATGCGTTTTCCCCCTTGTCGTCGCGATCCGCTAATCTCCCTGGGGCCCACCACGATCGCCCTCGTGATCGCCACCACCACGATCGGCTACGCCCCCAGTGTCACAGCCCAGGCCGCCTACGGTAGCTACGTTGGTGTGGGCACAAGCCTTGGCTTGAGTGATGATACCGGCGTTGCGGGAGTGGTGGCCTTTCGTTACAACATTCTTGAACTGCCCATTTCGTTACGCGCCCAAGCCTTCATCGGTGATGGTTTCGCGATCGCGCCTACGGTTTCCTACGATATTCCGCTCAACTGGCAAACGGATTTTTACGTTGGGGCTGGGGTTTCCTTTGCGGGTGAGGATTCTGTCCTCGGCGATCAAACGGCGTTTGCGATCCAATCCGGTGTGGATCACATGTTGCCGGATAATAATCTGGCGATTTTTGGGAATGCGATCGTCGCGTTTGATGCGTTCCGCGATCGGAATGCGGCGGCGGTTTCACTTCAAGGCGGTGTCGGCTTACAGTTTTAGGAATGGGCGATCGTGGGTCCGGTTCTCGTGTTGCCCTAGCTGGAGAGGGTTGAAACCTCGTCACAAATGCGTATTTTGCCCCGGCTGATGGAGCGTAACAGCCGATCGATCGCGCGTCGCTCCTCTTCTGTTAACGATGGGTCCAGAATGGCCGCTTGGAGACCATGACGGTCAGCGCGGGACAGTTGACCTGTGGTCTGAGCGGCAACTAGAATTTCACCCAGCGCACCGGGTAATAGAAGCGGGGTATTGGGAACAGACATCACGGTTGCCATACAAGGCGGTTGAGGCGAAAGGGGATCAACCAACTTCTAGTGTCGGTGATCGCCCCGGACTTCTCGGTGATTTTTTACTGGGTTTGGGTGTGTGCTTGATCACAGGTAAAACTGATCGAGATCATGGCACACAGGAAATTCAGGCCAGGACGGCGAGTCCGCACGGAGTCTAGGAACAGACAAACCGCCGATAACTGTACTCGCGCACGTCAGGACGATCGCGGGAATCTTCCTCACAGCCGGTTCCGTCCCAATTTATCGGCGCTCGAAAGTTGAGCGGCCAGACCTCGATCGGCGTCGATCGGGCTAAAACCACAGCTCGCAGGGTCTCGCCAGAGGTGGGTATTCCTGGGGTTACTTCACGATCCGGATCGATGTCACGAGCCAGGAGATAACGGACGTCAGCGGTTTGCGGATCATCAAATTGTCGTGGGGTTTGACCCGCCTCGGTCAGACGTCCCAACTCCCAAGCGACACCGATTAACCGACCGGTTTGGCCGTGGTGTTTGTGGCGAGTGGCGATCAAGACGGGCAGGGCGGCCCGATCGGCGATGACGTCCGCCATTTGATCGGCGCGATGGTGCTGGAGATAGGTGAGATCAAATTGGGTGGTGGTGGCCCCGATGAACCCGGCGATCAGGACGATCGCGATCGGGCGCACCCAGCCCCGTTGCCAGAGATGCCCCAGTCCTGCGGCCACCAGTAACACCAGAGCAGGGAAATAGGGATAGCTAAAACGAGCCGCCAGGGTGAGGTCACTTTGAAAGCCAAAGGTGAGAACAAGGATGGCGGCAAGGCCAAAACCGACCAAGCGTAGGATTGTTCGCAAGCTGGTCAGGGTCAGGGTGACATCGTAGCTCGATTGACGGGCGGTGAGCATCGCCGTTACACCGATCGTCACCCAACGCACCAGGGCCAAGAATAACGCCAACAACACCAAGCCACTCAGGATTAACCAGCCCAGGGGCAGGATTAAATCATCCGTTGGTAAGGCAAAAAACATCACCGCCCACCAACTGAGGAGACGAAACAGGGCATCCCATCCCGGTGTCCCGTCATACACCCAGTCCGTCAGGGTGTGATCGCTCAGTCCTTGCCATGCTGGAATCCAGACGATCGCACCGATCACCGTGGGGAGAGCCGCCGTGATCAGCACGCTCCAGCCCTGTCGTCCCAACCACTGCCGATCCAGTACACCCCATGCCACGATCGCACTGATAACCGTGGCCGCTTCGATCGCGAGGGTCAGACCAAAAAAGTAGTGGGTTGCCATGCCGCAGGCGTTGATCAGTCCCCACAGGATCGCAATGGT
>RDYZ01000190.1 GCA_004293855.1 Oscillatoriales cyanobacterium
GATGTCTGTTCTCTTGCGACCTCTCCCCACCCGCAAGCCATCACGATCGAGATTATTCGGGGTCTGGGTCGATTGCATGGGGAGACGCTGATCGTTGCGGCGGCCACCGCTCTGGTGGATTGGTGCGATCGCCATTTGGGAGGTTTGGAGGAGGTGGGGAACCCGACCAACCCACCGCTAACGGCCTGTGACCCGGTGTTACTCCAGACGATCGCCTATAGCTTAGGAAACTTGGGGCAACCCATCGGGCGATCCTGGTTAGACCGTTTTGCCTTAGATCCTCGCGATCGGGTTCGGATTACGGCCAGTGTTGCGATTCAAAAATTGAACATCACACCCCACGACACGACGTACGACACACCTGGTGATTAAATCCGTGGGTATGGGTTTAATGCAGACTCCACAGGGATTTGCATCTTTCAGCAACACCACAGCATCGATGCCCCGAATACAACGACCCTGTAGGAGCAGAAGCAACACAGCGAAAGAAATCGATACAATGCGGACTAGAACAGCCTCCGCTGTCCGCGTTTCTTCAGACGATTTCGATCGCCCTCACCTATGGCAACCCTACCCCAACCCACCACCCCGGCGTTCCTGCAAACCTTGAACTGGATCGCCAAGCCCCACGAGTTTTTTGAGCGCACGGCAGCAGAACTCGGCACGACCTTTCGGGTGAAGATTGCAAGTCTCGAGGGGTTGATTTGGACCGCCGATCCGGCTTTGATTCAAGAAATTCTGACCCAGGATGAAAACGGACGTTACACCGCGCCGGGTGAGGTTAATGCCATGCTGGCGCCGTTGCTGGGCGATCGATCCATGATCATGCTCAGTGGTGCGGAACATCGCCGCCACCGCAAGCTAACGATGCCCGCGTTTCACGGCGAACGGATGCGAGCCTACACCGATGCGATCCTAGCGGCCACTCGTCAAGCCTTTGGACGGATTCCCCACGGGCAGGTGTTCACCACGCGGGAGGTGATGCAAGAGATCACGATGGATGTGATCCTGACGGCGGTGTTTGGTTTGCAGGCCGACGATCGCGACAGCGATCGCTTTGCCCGCATTAAGCCGATCGTCACCAACATGCTCGATATGTTGGCCTCGCCCCTGTCGGTGAGTGTGCTATTTTTCCCAATCCTGCAACAGGATTTAGGAAGCTGGAGCCCGTGGGGTCGTTTTCTCGCCCAGCGCCGACAGCTTGACGCTTTGCTGTTTGCGGAAATCGCTGAACGCCGCGCCAACCCTGACCCGAGCCGTCATGACGTGCTGAATATGTTGCTCGATACGCGCGACGAGTCCGGCGAAACGTTGACGGATGAAGAGCTGCGCGATGAGCTGATCACGATGCTGTTTGCCGGTCATGAAACCACGGCGACCGCACTGGCCTGGGCGACCTACTGGATTCACCGCGATCGCCAGATTTACACCAAGCTGATCGACGAACTCGGCACGATCGAGATTGACACAGACCCGATGACGGTGTTTCGTTTGCCCTACCTAACGGCGGTGTGTAACGAGACGCTGCGGATTTATCCGGTGGCGATGCTGACGTTTCCGCGTACGCCGATCGAGCCGCTGGAGTTGGGCGGCCATCCGATCAAACCGGGGGATTTACTCATGGGTAGCATCTACCTGCTGCACCACAACCCGGCGATCTATCCCGATTCCAAAACGTTCAACCCCGATCGCTTTCTCGATCGGCAATATTCACCATTTGAGTTTATGCCGTTTGGGGCGGGGAGTCGGCGTTGTTTAGGGATGGCGTTAGCGCAGTTTGAGATGAAGCTGGTGTTGGCGGCGCTGTTGCAGGGCTGGACGTTGGAGTTGGCGGATAAAACACCGGTGGTTCCGCAGCGGCGGGGTGTGACGCTGGGGCCGAAGGGTGGTGTTTTGGCGAAGCTGACGGGGGCGCGATCGGTGTTAGTTCATCAGGATGCGGCGGCGATCGTTGGTTAATGCGAGTTTGACCCAGTGTCTCAAGTTCTCGATCTGGTCAGAGGCTTTCACCTCTCGTTCTCTCGTTCCCACGCTCTGCGTGGGCAACGAGCGATCTAGACGCTCTGCGTCGCTGCCAAACCTTGTGCTACTGGAGGCAGAGCGTCCCTACGGCATTCCTACGCAGAGCGTAGGAACGAGAGGAAAGAGAATATCGCCTTCGCGATCGTAGTCGATGGTTAATCCGGGGTTGTTCATGATGCAGAGATGGAGGCGAGGAGCTGGGGCAGCGGCAACCGATCGGATGCATCGAGGATTTCGATCGAGACGATTTGGCCGTGTTCGGTGTAGTCGATGATGATGCCAGGGGCGGTTTCTTCGCTGGTTTCGATCGGGTCTTGGCTGAAGATGAGGGTAATGGCGTTAAGGTCGGGGTCGTGGAGGATTTTCATTCGGGGTTCCAGTAGCGTTTGATTTGGTTGGTTTTGTAGACGCTGGCGACGATCGCGGGGCGGGTGGAGATGTAGATGATCGCGCGAAGGAGGTAGGTGCGACCGTTGGGAAATTGGAATTGAGATTGATAGATTTGTTTGTTTTTGGCTTCGTCGATGATTTGTTGGGGATTGGTTAGGAGTTGTTGGACGAATTGGTCGGGGATGTTGCGGCTGGCGATGCGTTCACTGGCGTGTTTGGAAAGCTGGAAGTTCATGGCTCGATCGTAGCGTCACGCGGGGGCAGGTTTCAGAGGTCGCGATCGGCGGTTTTCAAGCGTCGGCCATCATTGGGGTGGGGAGTTGGAGGTCGGCGACGATCGGCAACTCAAAGGGATTATCGAGGCGTTTGGAGAAAAAGAGGATTTCGATCGCTTCGATCGCGTCGGTTTCGGGATTGCAGCGGACGAGGATGTCACCGTCGAGGTGGTCGGTTTCTTGTTCGGCGTAGGGGGGACATTTGTAGATGAAGAGGATGTCACCGTCGCGATCGTAGGTGATGGTTAGGGCTTGAGGCTGAGGATCAGGCATAAGCAAGGGTGGGCTCGTGGATGAGGCGAAGCAGGTGTTCGGCGGCGATCGTTTTCATGGCGAAGGTGTTGCCTTGTTGATCGGCGAAGTCGATGAGGTAGGCTTGGTCGTCGAAGGACATGAGGACGGTTCCGATTTGGCCGCGTTGGAGCTGGAGGGGTTGGTGGGTTTGTTTGTGGGTTGCGGGTTGGGGTTGGGTGAGGGCGATGAGGTCGTAGTCTTGGATTTGGGTCATGATTCGGAGGTGACACGATCGAGGCCAAGTTGTTGGCGGATGTCATCGGCGGAGAGGGCGTCGGGGCTGAGTTTTGTGGGGGTTGGTTCGGGTTCGGGGATGTCGGAGAGTTGGAGTATGGGGCGATCGAGGGCGGCTTGGAGGTCTGCGAGGCATTGGCGCAGTTCGTCGATCGTCTGGCCGAAGGGTTCGATCGGGGTGTCGGTGCAGCCGATGATGGTGTTGGTTTCGTCGTAGAAGACTTCTCGAATCGCGAGGTCGCCTTCGGGTTCTTGGATGATGCGATAGTCCCAGGTGGTCATAGGTCGTCTGCTCCTTCGTCGCGAAAGAAAAATTGGTTGCCGCGTTTTTGGCCGATGTTTTGAATTTCGACGATTTTTACGTCGTCTTCAACGTTGTAGAGGACGCGAAAGTTACCGATCCTCAGTTCCCATTCTGCATAGGGATTGGGTCGCATGGGTTTCCGGTTGCGGGTGGGTTGTGTGGGTTGGTGTTTTAGGTTGTTATCGATTTCGTCGAGGATGAGTTTTTGCTCGAATTTACGCAGGTATTGGAGGTCTTTGAGGGCGTTACGGGTGTAGGTGATTTCGTACATTAGTCGGACACCTCTCGCGGGGGGAGGTCGCAGAGGGCGCGATCGGCGTCGGTGCGCGATCGGCGTCGGTGGCTTCGCTGTTGGGGTTGTTGAGCCAGGGGGGTGATGTATTATCAGACTACCCGTGAGCTTGAGATTGTAGTGGTGTTTGATCAGTATCTAAAGGAATTGGTGGCAGCGGTAAGCAAAGGCAATGCGACGGAACACACGCACCGTCCTGCTTTGCAAAGGTTATTGGAGTCCCTAGAGTCTGGGTTGACGGTTACGAATGAGCCGAAACGGATTCAATGTGGTGCGCCAGATTTTGTGATTATTCGCCAGTTTCAGGAGATTGGTTATGTTGAAGCGAAGGATGTGGGGATTGCATTAAAAAAAGTGGAAAAGTCGGATCAAATGAAGCGGTATTTGGCGGCTTTGGGAAATTTGATCTTAACGGATTATGTAGAATTTCGGTGGTATGTTGGGGGCGTTTTTCGTTCGGCGGCGAGTTTAGGGAGTTTTGATAAAAAGGGTCAGTTTAAGGCAGATCTAGAGGGTCAAAAGCAAGTTGAACTTTTATTAAAAGGGTTTTTGGAGGCGCAGGTTTCACAGGCGAGAACGCCAAAGGATTTAGCGCAAAAGATGGCGAGTTTGGCGCAGTTAATCCGGGATGCGATCGCCATCAAGTTAAAAGATGCAACGGAAGGGGTTTTATTTGATCAGTATGAGTCGTTTCAGAAGGTTTTAATTTCGGGTTTGACGCGGGCTGATTTTGCAGATATGTATGCTCAAACAATCTGTTATGGGTTGTTTGCGGCGCGGTGTAATACGAAAACGCCTCAAGATTTTTCGCGGAAGACGGCGGCGTTTGAGTTACCAAAAACGAATCCATTTTTGCGAGATATTTTTGATAAGATTGCCGGAATTGATCTAGATGAAAGTATTGCGTGGGCGGTGGATATTCTGGCGAATATTCTGAAGCTAACGGATATGGCGGCGATTTTAGAAAATTTTGGGAAGCGGACGCGCCGGGAAGATCCGGTGGTGCATTTTTATGAAACGTTTTTGGCGGAATATGATCCAAAAATGCGGCAATCATGGGGGGTTTATTATACGCCGGAGCCTGTGGTTTCGTATATTGTTCGGAGTGTGGATTACATTTTAAAGGAAAAGTTTGGGCTTAAGGATGGTTTGGCGAGTAAGCAAAAGGTAACGATTCCTGATCCGAAAGATCCGCAGCAAATGATTGAGTCGCATCAGGTTTTAATTCTTGATCCGGCGGTGGGAACTGGGACGTTTTTGCATGGGGTGATTGATCACATTTATGAGAGTTTTAAGAATAAAAGGGGGATGTGGTCGAGTTATGTGGGGCAGCATCTTTTACCGCGTTTGTTTGGGTTTGAGTTGTTGATGGCTCCGTATACGGTGGCTCATATGAAGTTGGGTTTACAGTTGAAGGAGTTGGGTTATGAATTTGATTTGGATGAACGGTTAAAGATTTATCTGACGAATACGTTACAGGATGCGATTCAACTTGAGGATCAATTGATTGGGTTTGCTTCTCAGATTAAGGCGGAATCGGAACAGGCAAAGGAAGTTAAGCAGGAAGATCCAGTAATGGTGATTTTGGGTAATCCACCTTATTCGGGTCATTCTTCTAATAAGGGTGATTGGATTACAAATCTATTGCATGGGAAAGATACGCTATTTAATATTTCTAAAGAAAGTTATTTTGAAGTTGATGGGAAAAAGCTGAATGAAAAGAATCCGAAGTGGCTCAATGATGACTATGTGAAGTTTATTCGTTTTGCTCAGTGGCGGATTGAAAAAACAGGTTATGGTGTTGTTGCGTTTATTACAAATCATGGGTATTTAGATAATCCAACTTTTCGGGGAATGCGTCAGAGTTTGATGAATACTTTTGATGAGATTTATATCTTAGATTTACATGGGAATAGTAAAAAGAAAGAGGTTTCACCTGATGGCAGTCCCGATCAAAATGTTTTTGATATTCAACAGGGTGTAGCAGTTTGTATTTTAGTTAAATCGAAAGAAACGAAAAGAAAAAATTCAACAATATATCATCAAGAAATTTGGGGTCAGCGTGAAATAAAAAAGAATCATCAAGCTATAGGTGGAAAATACCAATGGCTGAATGAATACCAATTAAAGAATACTGAATGGTTATCAATTAAACCGAAATTTCCTTTTTATTTATTTAAGCCACAAAATGAAAATTTAAGTAATGAATATGAAAAGTATTGGGATGTAACTAAAGTTTTCCCTGTAAATGTGTTAGGTTTTCAAACTCATAGAGATGATTTTTCTCTAGATGTTAACGAGAGAGATTTAAGAGCGAGAATCATCGAGTTATATGAATATAAACTTTCGGATGAAGAGATTATAGAAAAATATTCACTAGGCAATTATGATATCGGCAAAGCAAGAACTTCTATCCGAAATATGCAAGATTTCAATAAGGATTTTACACAATGTTTGTACCGTCCATTTGATAAAAAAAATGCCTACTATAATAATGTGGTGATGGATAGACCAAGAAAAGAAATTATTAAGCATATTCTTAATCGAAATAATTTATCTCTTTTACTCATCAGACAGATGCAAGATGCAGTACCTTATTCTCATGTATTAACTTCAAATTTGCCGACCATCGATAGAGTTTTTGCTTGCTCAAGAGGTGCTGCGACTCTATTTCCACTATACTCTTATCATTTAATACAAGATAAAACTCAACCTAAGTTATTTGCAATAGAAGATAGAGATCCTAACCTTAATCAAGATTTTATTGATCAATTTCAAAATAAACTCACCCTAAAATTTATTCCCGACGGCAAAGGCGATCAAAAGAAAACTTTTGGCCCCGAAGACATTTTCAACTATATCTACACCGTCTTCCACTCCCCCACCTACCGCACCCGCTACGCCGAATTCCTCAAAATCGACTTTCCTCGCGTCCCCCTCACCAGCAACAAAAAACTCTTCTGGCAACTCGCAAACCTCGGCAACGAACTCGTACAAATCCACCTAATGAATCGCCAACTCGAAACCATTACAGGCTTCCCAATC
>RDYZ01000489.1 GCA_004293855.1 Oscillatoriales cyanobacterium
GAGGTCGGCGTCACCACCATAATTTTGACCAACTGATCGCCCCGCTGCTTCGTTTTCGGCGACGGCCAACCTTTGCCACGCAACCGCAGGGATTGCCCCGATCGAATCCCCGCCGGAACATTCACCTTCACCAAACCATCCGGGGTCGGCACATCAATTTGCGTACCCAACACCGCCTCATCGGGCGAAATCGGCACTTCACAGAGGAACTTATCGCCCTCAAATTGGAAAAATGAATGGGCTTGCAGCTCGACATTCAGGTATAAATCACCGCGCCGACCGTAGCCATCACGGTTGCCCTTGCCTTTGACCCGCACGCGGCTACCGGATTTCGCACCCGGCGGAATCCGTACCGAAACGATCTCGCTGCCAATGTTGAGCCGCTTTTGAGCGCCGTGAAACGCTTCGGCAAAACTGAGGGTCAGGGTTGCATCCCGATCGAGCGATCGACCATTGGCTGCACCCGCTGCACCCGCTGCGCCGCTGCTCGCACCACCCGCACCGGCGCGGCCATACCCGGCAAAATCTTCAAAGCCGCCAAAGCCTGCACCCGCTGATCCCGACGCCGATCGCGACGATGACCAACTGTTGGTACTACTCGTACTGCGCGATCGCGTGCCGCCGCCCATATTGCCAAGCAGCGTTTCGATGAACTCATCAAAATCAGAATACTGACTGAAATCAAACCCGCCCGCAGCGCCGCCCGGTGATCCCGGCGATCCCGCTGCGCTTGCACGACCCGCCTGCTGCCAATACTGACCGTAGCGATCGTACTGCTGACGTTTATCCGCATCCGACAGCACTTCGTAGGCTTCACTGACTTCCTTGAACTTGGCCTCTGCCGCGCGATCGCCGGGGTTCATATCCGGGTGATACTTCCGCGCCAAACGACGGTAAGCCTTCTTCACTTCCCCCGAATCCGCCGTTTTGGACACCCCAAGAACGGCGTAATAGTCCTTAAAGTCAGTTGCAGCCATAGAAAATTGCGCGTCGCTTACCGTG